>NZ_JAYGHD010000042.1:0-29131 GCF_034932245.1 Nostoc sp. UHCC 0251 | reverse complement strand
GGAAAGGTTTTAAATCCCTTACCCTTTACCCTTTACCCTTTCCCCAGACCTCACCCATCAAAGTTGACTTGCCAGACCACTAGAAATAGCTTAACTGTTGCCTTCCTCGCCCACCTAGAACTAAAGTTCTTTGTCTTTTAGCTAAAGTCTACTAAAGTAGACTAAAGATTTTTGGGTATATCTTAGTCATCTTCAGATGACTTTTGCTATTAGCAAGTAACTTCAGTTACTTGCGGGGCACATTATTCAAGTACGTCCGGTGAGATTGGCAACTACAGCTGCTAACTCAGCCGGATTGACTGGTTTGGGTACATGGAGTTGAAACCCTGCCAACAGCGCTTGCGTGCGATCTTCTGCCCTAGCATATGCTGTCAGGGCCACTGCTGGAATCCGCCCACCTTGTTCTGTTGGTAGCGCTCTCACTTGACGAATTAGTGTGTAGCCGTCTTCTTGTGGCATACCAATATCGCTCACCAGTATATGGGGGCGATATTCTTGCAGGGCAAGTAGTGCATCACTTGCAGATGAAGCAGCCATGACTTGGGCCCCATACTGTCCCAGAATCATGGTGAGCAAATGACGCGCGTCTGCCTCATCATCGACAATCAGCACCCGCAAGCCATCTAGCTTTGGCAAGTAATTGTTAGCCTCTTGGTTATCTACAACAGATGAAAGGTGCTCTGCGGTATTAGTTTCTACATAAACGGCTTTCATTGGCAGATTGACAATGAATGTTGCCCCCTGCCCAATTCCTGGACTTTCGGCAGAGACTGTGCCGCCGTGCAATTCTACTAAGTGGCGGACGATCGCTAACCCTAATCCTAGTCCACCATGCGATCGCGTGATCGAACTGTCTTCTTGACGGAAGCGTTCAAATACATGGGACAAGAATTCGGCAGGAATTCCTATTCCCGTATCGCTCACCCGAATTTGCACATGGGATTCAATACGCTCCAATTGCACATCAACTCTTCCACCTTTGGGTGTAAACTTAACCGCGTTGGAGAGTAAATTCCACACAATCTGTTGCAAGCGATTGGCATCGCCAACAACTATTCCTAATTCAGGGTCGAATTTACAGTTGATGCTAATCTCTTTGGCCTGGGCTGCTGGGTACACTGTATCGATTGCTGCTTCTACTAGTGGTACAAGTTTTACCCGATGAATATTTAAATGGAGTGTGCCTTTAATAATCCGCGAGACATCTAAAACATCTTCAATCAGTTGAGCTAGGGATCTAGTGTTACGCTCGATTGTCTCTAGTGCTCGGCCAGTGGTAGTCTGATCAAACTTGCGGCTCCTAAGTAGCTGAGTCCAGCCTAATATGGCATTTAAGGGTGTGCGGAGTTCGTGGGAGAGTGTGGCGAGAAATTCATCCTTCATGCGGTTTGCAGCTTCTGCTTGAGCGCGTGCTGTCTGTTCGCGCTCAAGCAATTGTTCGCGTTCTTGCTCTGCTTGCTTGCGAGCGGTAATGTCAATCATGAATCCATGTAATAGTTGCGGCCCATTTTCATCCCGCACCACATTAACAATGTCATACAACCATACGACTCTGCCATCAGCAGCTAACATTCTGTATTCAAACTCGTAATTATCCAGTGACAGGGAAGATTCTTGACAATACTGGATAGCCCATTCCTGATCTTCTGGATGCATGTGTTTTGCCCAGAAATTCTCGCTGTACCAATCTGACAATGGATAACCAAGAATCTCAACAGTTTGCGGCCCTACATAAGTAAAATTTCCAGTCGTAGCATTTACTTCCCAAGGAATCACGCGGACTTTTTCTGTGAGTGTCTTTAAGCGTTTCTCGCTCTGTTTGAGAGCTGCTTCTGCTAATTTGTGAAGTGTAATATCTGTGATTAGGGCAACAAATCCTTCAACTTTCCCTTGCTGATTAAATTGGGGAACGTATGTAACATTCACGTAATGGTTTGTGCCATCTTTATCGGGTAATTGAGTTTCGTAAGTTACTTGCTCTCCTGAAAGTACTGTTTCTACATAAGGAAGAATTGACTGATAAACTGACTCTCCCAAAATTTCTCTAATGTGTTTACCAGAAATTTCAGAAGTAGGAAGCCCAAACCAGTCTTCATATCTCTTGTTATTAAAGCGATAACGCTGCTCTCCATCAACATAGGAAATCTGGACGGGCACAGCATTTGTAATCAGGCGGAGTTGATCTTCTCGTTCACGTAGTGCTGCTTCTGCTCGCTTGCCTTCTGTAATGTCGCGTTGAGTTCCCCACGCTCTAACTAAAAGGTCATTTTCGACAATTCCCACCAGATTATTCAAAAAATATTTGGAATTACCTTGCTTATCTATTTCATGAGACTCTGCGTCGATTAATCGGTAATTAGAAGAAATAAAATTACGTAGGTAGGAAATATTGTGTGGATCTGAGGGAACAACAAAGTCTCCTAGCCTAGCGCCGATAATTTCTTTTGAATGAGAATACCCATACATCTGCGCCATAGCATTGTTGCATTCTGCTAAATAACCATACTGATAAAAATGTTGAATTTGCTCTTCTTGTGAACACTCTGGCGAAATCGGCACTTCCAGTTCCATGCACCAAATACCTTCTGAACTCTGCTCTAAAAAAGCGCGGTAGCGTTCTTCGCTTTTGCAAAGGGCAAGCTCTACTTGTTTGCGTTCGCTTAAATCCAGGACAAAAAAGAGAATATCGTTGGAATTATTTTCTAACAAAGCAGAACCTAACAAGACAGGAACGCGGCTATTATCTTGGCGGATGTATTCGTTCTCAAAAGGCTGACACACACCTTTGGTTTTGAGTTCTGCGTAGGCGTAGCCCGCCGTAGGCATCGCACTGTTGGTTGCTTCAATATATTCTGGTGGGATCATGTCGCCCCATCGAAGCCCTGCTAGCAAATCCTCTTGCGAATAACCTACTAGTCGTAAAAAAGCATCATTAGCCTCTGCGATCGCCCCATCCATTTTGGCTACAATTACCCCAATGATATTGGAATCTACCAATTTTCTAAACCTTGCCTCGCTCACCTGTAGCTTCTGCAAACTCATTTGAAGATGTTGTTTCGCAGTGCGTAACTCTGAATTGAGCAAGCTGATTACTGTTGTCACCAGCACAAACAAGCCTAACCGCAATACACTATCTATACTCGTAATCAAGAGTGAAAACACTGGTTCTAAGAAAAAGTAGCTGACGGCTAAAGTAGACAAAACAGTAGCCAGCAACCCTGCTTTCATGCCGCCATCCCAGGCACTAACCGCCACGGCAGCAAAAAACAGCAGGAAAATAGTTGGTTTCAGTAGTGGCTGTAGCAATAGTGTTAGTAGCAATGCGCTACCAACAGTCAATAATGCCACAGCATAAGGTGTTAGAAGGGAACGTATTCCTTTCAATGTGGCTTCTCCTTTTATGCAGCTAGCTAAAGGATTATTCCCAAAATCAGCTAGAGAATGCGTAGGCGTAATCCGTTGTAGACATCGCTCAACACCTATTATGCATTGGAAAAATATACATTTTAGCAGTTAGTTGCTGTGAATCTATCTAAAGTAATAAAACTAAGTTTTAGCAAAGGTTAAATAACCTCATAAACGTCGCTCTAATGATATATATATGATTTTTAGCTATCCGCCAATAAGCATACGTATGTTAAGTTTTGAATTAAGTTATTTTCGGATATAAGTCATAATTTATCCATTGTCTTTAATCTTAATTAAGCTTTATTTGTCCAATAAGCATTTATCCTTTCAACCCTGAATAATAGTTTCAGCAGTCTTTATAAAAACTGATAGGTAGTGTAACTTTATCCCAATTTCTAAAGCGTATATTTTGCCTTATATAGCAATCCTAAATCATTCGTGAAAAAAATCTGTGTTTATTTGCCGATGGGACATTCACCGACAAATGAGCGTCTCTAGTTGGGTGTTGTCGTAAGCTAAAAAACATCTAAGAAAGCATAATCGAATTAAATATAACTCTTGTGGGGTGGGCATCTTGCCCGCCCAGCTTATGCAATTTAAATGTGGAACAGCTTAGTTACTTGAATAAATCATGCGCTTTTTGCGTTATTAGTAATCAATAGACTAGGGAATGGGGCATGGCGAATAAAGAAATTACCAACCCCTAACCCTTAACCCCCAACCCCCAACTCCCAATCCCCAAAATGGCTCGTACCCCTACATTAAATTTTGATCGCGGCACATTAATTTTGCATCCACCACCACGCGGCAAAGGTTGGATGGATTATGCTACATGGGATGATAGAGTTGAAAAATTCCGCATTCCCGCAATTAGATACCGATCGCTAGTGGAAGCACTACAAGCGGAAGATGTGAATTTTATCGATGAGGCGAAGGAATTTTATCCTGTAGATTTGGTTCCGACTCTGGAAATGGAACCCTATCCTCACCAGACTGAGGCGTTAGCAGCTTGGAAACTGGCGGGTAGACAAGGGGTGGTTGTGCTTCCTACAGCAGCGGGTAAGACTTATTTGGCGCAAATGGCGATGCAGTCAACGCCGCGCACAACGCTAATTGTTGTGCCAACTTTGGATTTAATGCATCAGTGGTATGCACATTTAGTAGCGGCTTTCCCCGATGCTGAGGTGGGATTGCTGGGGGGTGGTTCACGGGATAGAACAGCAATTCTCGTTGCAACTTACGACAGTGCAGCAATTCACGCAGAAACGTTGGGAAACCAATATGCATTGATTGTTTTTGACGAATGTCATCATTTACCCACAGATTTTAATCGGGTGATTGCTGAATATGCGATCGCACCTTATCGTCTTGGACTCTCCGCCACACCAGAACGCACCGATGGTAAACACGCTGAGTTAAATATCCTCATTGGTCAAGAAGTATATCGCAAACGCGCCGAAGATTTGGCGGGGAAGGCTTTAGCAGAGCATGAAATTGTCCAAATTAAGGTTAAGTTATCGCAACTTGAACGGGAAAGATACAATCAACTAATTCAAACTCGCAATGACTTTTTAAAGCAATCAAAGATTTCTTTGGGAAGCCTTCAAGGTTGGCAAATGTTCGTACAAATGAGTGCGCGATCGCAATCTGGACGTAGGGCAATGTTAGCGCACCGGGAAGCGAAAGATATCGCTTTGGGTACTGATGGGAAGTTGCGAATTTTGATTGATTTATTGGCAGAACATTATCCGGCAAGAATTTTGATTTTTACTGCTGATAATGCGACGGTTTATCGCATTTCTCAAGAGTTACTAATTCCGGCTATTACTCATCAAACTCCTGTGAAAGAACGACATGAGATATTAACAAAGTTTCGAGAGGGTAAATATAATACTTTGGTTGCTTCTCATGTGTTGAATGAAGGGGTTGATGTGCCGGCGGCTTCTGTGGCAATTATTTTATCGGGAACGGGTTCGGCTAGGGAGTATACTCAGCGATTGGGTAGGATTTTACGGAAGGGAAATATTGAGAATAAGCAAGCGATTTTGTATGAGGTAGTGGCTGAGGATACGAGTGAGGAGGGAACTTCGGCTAGGCGGAGAGGGGAAAGGAGAGCAGGGGGAGCAGGGGAGGCAGGGGGAGCAGGGGGAGAAAAAGAGAGGAAAGGGAAGTTACAGGTTGTGTATGGGAGTGGGAAGGAACGGAGTTTGAAGGCTGCGGAACAGTTAGAGATTAATTATTCAACCGGAAGTCCAAAATCTAAAATCCAGAATTCAGCAGATGTTACCGACAGACTTACTGATGCATCGCCAAAACGGGGAGGAGATTATCCCGAAGAGACTGAAGATTGATCAGAAAACTTCGGAGTTGGCGATTGAGTTAATTAATTATTTTAAATCAGCAGTGGGGAAAACTCAAGGTATGCTTGAGCGACAACTGACTGATTTTGAAGGAGATTCTACAGATTATCGGGTGAAGCGAGGGTTAGCTTATATTCTCAAAAGTAGTTTTTGCACTTTTGAGGTAGTAAGTCCTTTGGAACCACAGATGTTAAGAGAACGGGTGTTCTATTTGGCTGCAAAGTCTGTTTCTAGTCGAGAATCAACACAAATTACTCTGAGTAAAATTGCTGATGAGTTAACTAAAGAACTTGAACGAGAAGTTTTATTAGAACAGGTTCGTAATGGACTCTATGCTGATTTATCTGAAAATAAAATTTTGACAGCCTTTGATGCACCAACAGCGCCAGATTTGATAAATCGATATAACTTATCTCAGGTGCAGGGTGTATTTTATAAAGCCAGTCAACTTGTATTAAATGCCCACCGTAATGTTCCGGGTGAATATAAGCTGTTATTTCGCTATTTAAAGTTGTTTCAATTGATGGCTTATATTGAGGGCGATGCTGACCACGGGTTTACAATTACGATAGATGGGCCGACGAGTTTGTTTAATCCTAGTACGCGATATGGGTTAGCGATCGCTAAACTTATTCCGGCTTTACTTCATGTTACTAAATGGAGTCTTTCGTCGGTTCTCCAAACCCGCGACGCCTATACAAACACTTGGAAAACTGGACGTTTTACTCTCAATTCCGAATGCGGTTTGGTATCCCATTATCCACCAGGAAAGCCCTACGATAGTATGTTAGAAGCATCCTTTGCTGATAAGTGGGATGCGTTGAAAAGTGGTTGGGCGTTAGAACGAGAAGTTGATTTGATCCCAATTCCCGGTAGTGTGATGATTCCCGATTTTCGCTTAGTTCATGCTGATGGACGCACCTTTTTATTAGAAATTGTTGGTTATTGGCGACCAGAATATTTACAAAAGAAGTTTTCTCAGGTGCGACGGGCTGGACGTGATGACTTAATTTTAGCAATTTCCGAGCGACTTAATTTAGAAAAGGCGGGAGTAAAATTAAATGATGTCCCCGCCAGAATTGTTTGGTTTAAAGATAAGTTATTGCCAAAAGCTGTGTTAGCTGTAATGGATTGATTAAGGATAAATGAGATGAAAAGTATAGAAACAATTGCCACAGTTACTAAAGATGGTAAGATTACAGCGCAATTACCATTGGATATTCCAGAAGGTGAACATCAAGTGGTAATAGTAATTGATGAAAAGCCTTTGGCAGAGAAAGCAGAGAGGAAAGAAAAGCGTCCTCCTCTAAACTTTCCGGTACATAATTATGGCCCTTGGCCTGAAAACCTTTCTTTAAGACGTGAGGATATGTATGGTGATTGGGGACGGTGATTCTGTTTTTCTGGACACAAATATCTTGGTGTACGCTAGTCAGATTCAGTCTCCATTTCACCAACCTGCTATAGAGGCTATCCAAGGTTTTTATGATGCAGGGGTTGAGTTGTGGATTAGCCGACAAATATTGCGGGAATATTTGGCTACCCTTACCCGTCCGCAACAGTTTGTCAACCCACTACCCATTGCAATAGTAATTCAGGATCTCCGCTATTTCTATAATCGTTTTCGGGTGGCTGAGGATAGTTCTCAAGTTACAGAAAGGTTACTGACGCTTATGGAGGAAATTCCTAGCGGTGGTAAGCAAGTTCATGATGCAAATATTGTCGCCACGATGCTAGTTTATGGCATTCCTCAGTTACTCACTCACAACACAAGTGATTTTGCTAGATTTTCTGGGTTAATTACTGTCTTGCCATTACAAGGTTAACGTTGGTTGTGTGCGACTTTATCTCAAACCTAACCACCAACCCCTTCCCTACAAGGGAAGGGGAGCAAGAATCAAAGCCTCTCTCCGTTTCGGGGAGAGGTTTGGAGAGGGGTTTCAAGAATAGGTTGCATATCGCGTAAGTTAGATTTCTTGTTGTTACTACTCGTGAAAATTTACTTCACGTTACGAAATGCAGTCTTTCGGTAATTATGCAATTCTACTGATTAACCCCAAACGCTTCTGCGTTCCCAATATTCAGCAACTCTTTTTTCCCACTGTTGCCAGTAATCTTTAATGACTGCTGATTCAAACCAAAATACTTCTGCTGGCATTTCTGGAATCGCTACTACCAAAAGAGCGTGCTTTAGCTGAATGCCATAATCTCGATAATATTCGTTAGCTGCTCCTATGTACGCGGTAAGTTGCAGTGGATGTTCATATAAATGCTCAACTGAACCTTTGGGTTTGTCTGCTGTTTTCCACTCGCAAATACAGGGAATACCTTGATAGCTGGCAATACAATCAACTTTGCCAGAATAACTCAAATCATGATGAAAAACAGAGCCTTCTACAAGTCTAACTGTGTCGATTTGTTCTAAAACTGGCTTGATACTTTCCCAATAAGGGCGACTCGCTTCGGGACAAACAGGGTTTTGCCCAAGGAGGTAGCGCTCAATTTGTTTGTGTGTTTGGGTTCCCCGACGGCTAGCAGTTGTAGTAATGCGGGTAGCTTCTTCTGTACCAACACGCGTTTTCCAGTTTAATAATCTGTCTCTGTCTGCTTGTGATTTGGTGGCATTAAGTATTGTAGTAACGCTGGGAAAACGATTTCCGTTGGCATCTACATAATATTGTTTACCATTTTCTCGCTTGGCTGTGGCATTAATGCGTGGTAGCAGTTGGGTATCAAATTGCATTATTAATTCGTAGTTCGTAATTCGTAATTCGTAATTCGTAATGAGATGCACTAAAGTACAATTACCTCACAGTGTAACTTCGTAATTAATTAATAATGGGTAAAATACCCTTATTCTGTCACTCTCCGGGAGGGCGATCGCTATAAGCCTCATGAGACAATCAATACAAGCTATACATACTATTAGAAAAAAACTTAGGATAAATTGAGTGAAAAATTCTATTTTTATCTCGTATCGGGTTACTGACACGGGTGATTTAACTGGGCGCATCTATGACTACCTGGTGCTTTGCTTTGAGAAGGATCATGTTTTTAAGGATGTCCAAAAGATCCCGATGGGATTGGACTATCGAAAGGTGATCAATGATGCTCTGAGTAGTTGCCGGGTAATGCTGGTGGTGATTGGGCCTAACTGGTTAACGGTAACAGATGATGCAGGCAATCGACGGTTGGATCAATCCAAAGACTGGGTACGACTTGAAATTGAAACTGCCTTGAAGAAGAACATTCCGGTAATTCCTCTGCTGATGATGGGAGCGAAACTACCGACTGAAAGTGAATTGCCAGAGAGCATTAAGCAATTGGCGTACCGTAATAAAACTGAAATTAGGCTGAATGATCCTGACTTTGACAAGGATATGAGGTGGCTCGTTGACAACATCAAGGAAGGGATAGGTGTAATTGAGACATCAACTGAAATACCGCAAAATCTACCCTTGAGTGGGGTGGTGAAATTTTTCGGGCGTGAAGATGAATTGAAAAATCTTCACCAACTTTTGCAGGATAATAAACAAGTTGCCATTACTGCGATCGCTGGCATGGGTGGACTGGGTAAAACAGAACTGGCCTTACAATATGCAATGGCTCACCGTGAAAACTACAAGGGTGGAATTTGCTGGTTGTTGGCAAAGGCTGGAGATGTGGGCATTCAAATTGTGCAGTTTGCTAGAACGCAGCTTGATTTAAAGCCGCCAAAAGATTTTGATATATTCGCCCAAGTGCAATACTGCTTTCGGCTTTGGCGCGAGGGCGATGTGCTGCTAGTGTTAGACGATGTTGGAGAATATCAACAAGTTAGGCCTTACTTACCCTCGTTATCTTCCCGGTTTAAAGTGTTGATTACCACGCGCCAACACTTAGGAGCATCTATAAAGGAATTATCTCTAGATGTATTGCAACCAGAAGCAGCGCTGGAATTATTAAAGTCATTTTTTAAAGAAACACCACAGCGAATTGAGCAAGAATTGGCTGTTGCAAATCAGTTGTGTGAGTGGTTGGGATATTTGCCTTTGGGTTTGGAATTAGTCGGGCGATATTTGGCGCGAAAACAGGATTTATCTCTAACAGAAATGTTGCGGCGGTTGAAGAAAAAGCGACTAGAACAACCCGGACTTGTTAAACGAGAAGCCGACATGACAGCACAAGGAGGTGTATTAGCAGCCTTTGAGTTGAGTTGGCACGAATTAGAAGACAGCGATAAGCAGCTTGGCTGTTTGCTGAGTTTATTTGCCGCCGCACCTATATCTTGGAAGTTGGTGGAACAGTGTTTACCAGAGGAAGACGAGGAAGAGTTAGAGGAAATTAGAGACGATCGCTTGCTGAATCTGCATTTACTCCAGCGTAAAGGTGAGGGAATCTATCAATTACATCCACTGCTAAGAGAGTTTTTCCAATATAAGCTTACAGGTTTAGAACAGGCAGAGGAATTAAAGCGATCGCTTTGCCGGGTAATGGTAACAGTTGCTAAGGAGATTCCTCAAACACCTACCCTTAAGGAAATCACCATTGTCTCTCCTGCCATACCTCACATAGCAGAAGTAGCAAATAATCTTATTGAATACGTCAACGATAATAATTTAACTGGAGTATTTATCGGTAACGCTCTATTTTACGATGGTCAAGGGTTGTATGACCAAGCTTTACCTTGGTATAAGCAATGTCTAGAAATTGCCAAAAAACGCTTAGGAGAGGAACACCCATTTGTTGCAGAAAGCCTCAACAACCTAGCGGGACTCTACAGCTCCCAGGGCAGATACAGCGAAGCCGAACCCCTTTTTATTCAAGCATTGGCACTCAGGCGTCAACTACTGGGAGAAGAACATCCAGATGTCGCCACTAGCCTCAACAACCTAGCGGGACTCTACAGATATCAAGGCAGATACAGCGAAGCCAAACCCCTTTACATCCAAGCTTTAGCACTCTGGCGCAAGCTGCTGGGAGAAGAACATCCATCTGTCGCACTTAGCCTCAACAACCTAGCGGCATTGTACGTATCTCAAGGCAGATACAGCGAAGCCGAACCCCTTCACATCCAAGCATTGGCACTCAGGCGCAAACTGCTGGGAGAAGAACATCCATCTGTCGCACGTAGCCTCAACAACCTAGCGTTATTCTACTTTTCTCAAAGCAGATACAGCGAAGCCGAACCCCTTTACATCCAAGCTTTAGCACTCTGGCGCAAGTTGCTGGGAGAAGAACATCCATCTGTCGCACTTAGCCTCAACAACCTAGCTAGACTCTACGAATCCCAAGGCAGACACAGCGAAGCTGAACCCCTTTTAATCCAAGCTTTGGCACTCAGACGCAAACTGCTGGGAGAAGAACATCCAGATGTCGCCGTTAGCCTTAACAACCTAGCGTTACTCTACTACTCCCAAGACAGATACAGCGAAGCTGAACCCCTTTTAATCCAAGCTTTGGCACTCTGGCGCAAGCTGCTGGGAGAAAAACATCCAGATGTCGCTACTAGCCTCAACAACTTAGCGTTATTCTACGACTCCCAAGGCAGATACAGCGAAGCTGAACCCTTGTACATCGAAGCTTTGGCACTCAGCCGTCAACTGCTGGGAGAAGAACATCCAGATGTCGCCTCTAGCCTCAACAACCTAGCGGCATTCTACGACTCCCAAGGCAGATACAGCGAAGCCGAACCCCTTTACATCCAAGCTTTGGCACTCAGGCGTCAACTGCTGGGAGAAGAACACCTATTTGTTGCAGAAAGCCTCAACAATCTAGCAGTACTCTACTTTTCTCAAGGCAGATACAGCGAAGCCGAAACCCTTTTAATCCAAGCATTGGCACTCAGGCGCAAACTGCTGGAAGAAAAACATCCAGATGCCGCCTCTAGTCTCAACAATATGGCAAAACTCTATTACTTACAAGGACGTTACACCGAAGCTGAACCGTTGTATTTGCAAGCTTTGGAGATTTTTGAGCAACGATTAGGGGTAAATCATTCCCGCACTATCAAGTGTCGTGAAAATCTGGCTGATCTTCGCGATCGCCTCCCCCCAAATCCAGAATAAGCTAGTTTTATGCAAAGCGTACCGTAATAAAACTGAAAAGGGCGATCGCTCAAACTCGGACTTTCGTGTTCTGAGGTGGAATGATGGTGTTGTAAAAGCGATCGCCTTGATAAAATTTCTTGGGGAATGCTGCGCGATCGCTAACCCACAGTTAACATCAGTATCATTTTACTTATATATCCCTCTTCTGTCACTTTCCGGGTATTCTTAATAAAAGAATAAAAAAAGAAAACCTTGAAAGGTAAGTAGGGCAATGGATGTAGAATTACAAATCCTCAAGCATTTGCCAAGAGATGCTCACCCAACAGTTGCCATCATAGATGAATATTGTGCAGAGTATAAAGACCTGTTTAAAGAAGTAAGAAATTATGAGTGCTTCAAATATTTACATCTGGGAATAATGTCACCAATTAAAAGAAAATCGTTACCAGAGATAGCGAAAGCCGTAAGTATAAATTCTGCACAGTCATTACATCATTTTTTAGCTAATTCAGATTGGTCAGTAGAGGAATTAAAACAACGAAGATTAAATAAACTCAAAACAGCATTAGATGGCAATGCGATTACAGTAGTAATAGATGAAACAGGAGACAGGAAAAAAGGTAAGAAGACTGATTATGTAGCTAGGCAATATTTAGGGAGTGTCGGAAAAGTCGATAATGGAATAGTTTCAGTGAATGCTTATGGACTTTACTCTAATATAACTTTTCCTTTAAATGTAAAAATATTCAAACCAAAAGGGACGCTAAAAGAAGGAGATAAATATAAAACTAAAATAGAATTAGCATCAGAAATTATTACAGAGCTAATTGAAGCAGGCTTTAATATTGAATTAGTACTAGCGGATAGTTTATATGGTGAAAGTAGCCAATTTATTAGAAAACTAGCTGAATATAAACTAGATTATGTTGTAGCGATAAGAAGTAATCATGGAGTCTGGTTGCCAGCAGGACAGAGGGTTAGGGCGAATAAGTGGTGTAAATTTGAAAGAACATTTAGCAATCATAAATCAGAAATTAGATACATTAGGGAAATAATTTATGGTAAAAAAAGAGCCATAACTTACTGGGAAATAACTACTGATCCAGAAACCATGCCAGAGAATTCAACTTCTTTCGTAATGACAAATCTTCAAGGTAATCTCAAGAAAACTTTAGGAGATTTATATGGATTAAGAACCTGGGTAGAATATGGTTTTCGACAGTGTAAACAGGAACTAGGTTGGACAAATTATCGGTTCACAAATTTTCAACACATTGAGAGATGGTGGGAAATGATTTTTTGTGTTTACACAATGATTAGTTTAAATTCTTCCACCTTGTTAGGCTTAAATCTATCTCGTAAAATTGAACCTGAGTTACAAGATAATAGTGATGCTGATTTTTCTAATCATCAACAATGGAACCATGAATCCGGATGGAAAAATACTTTAAACAATCTGCGTCTCATTGCCCAACCACTCTTACTATTTTGGTTGATTTATCCCTGGATACATATTTTCCCGAATTCTAATTTATTGCTGGGATTCAATCAATTAATTAGTGCAATGAATCAATTTAAACCCTATTATGCTTCTGGATAATTTCACTTAGTTACTACTTGCTAATTCCGGAGAGTGACAGAAGAGGGATATAGCGTTTCTCAATCTAGTTAGGTACGCTTTTAAAGCTGCTTGTTTTGATATAAAAGGTTCGTGTGTACTTCAGTTGCCTGGGAAACGCTATAGGTAGAAAATGAAAATTAAAGTTATTAATGAACAAGAAAATTTACAAGAAGTAATAGAGGTTTTACTCACCCACTTAGAACCATCGAAGGTAATGAAATTTTGGGCAGCTTGTAAACTAAATGAAACTGACTATTTACAACTGAAAGAACAACTGTTTGCTCAAGAAACAGTTGCTAGTTTATACGCCAAAATCAAAGAATATGAAGATGGAGATAGTCAACAATCCCCTGAATAAAACGCTGAGGCGAAATGATGAAGTTAAGCACTTTTGAAGGTATAAACTCGTTCTTGAGTCAACCACGCTGCATAAAGAAGAGATTGACGAATATCTTCTGCTTCTAAATCGGGATATTCTTCTAAAATTTCTTCTATAGGCTTTCCATGAGCTACCAAATTTACCACTAAAGAAACTGGAATTCGCATCCCGCGAATGCAAGCTTGTCCAGCCATAATGCTAGGGTCAAATGTAATTCTCTCCAGACCTAACATAAACGATCGCTCCAAAATCTTTTTCATCGCTCTGAGGTGCAATGATGATATTGTAAAGCCTAGCGCTCTATTTTTGATTGTAAACCCATAAGCGATCGCCTTTTAGATAAAATCCTAAGCGCATCAGTATCGTTGTGTAGAGTGCGAATCTACGCATAAGCGTAGCCCGCCGCAGGCATCGCCCAGACTAAAATTCATATTGAATTAAGCAAAAATGCCTGATTACTATTCAAAAGCAGCTTTTACTTCTTCAAAAGCAGCTTTTAATCTCACATTTTAGTGTTTTCCGCAAACAAAAGCAGCTTTTACTTCTTCAAAAGCAGCTTTTAATCTCGCATTTTAGTGTTTTCCGCAAACAAAAGCAGCTTTTACTTTCTCAAACCCCAGCTTGCTTACTCATTTGAGTAATTCACGCATTCATTTTGGTATATCATTGAGCCGAAAGCTTGCTTGCGATGTCTACGACGGGCTACGCCTACGCACTTATGCAGTTGTGAATGATAGAGAGATGCAGCCCCCGCAATAAAAAATCAGCTACGATCAATCATATAATTATCCTCACGAACAAAGAAATGTTAATTACATACACTGCAAAATATACAAAAACTAATAGCGGATATATGGGACAACTCATTGAATGGCAAGAAGTCATTACAGAAGGAGAAACCCTAGAACAATGCAGGGCTATGTTACAAGATGCAACAAAAGAAATGATTCTTGCTTATCGCCAACAAAATAAAGAAATTCCCACGGGTGGTTCTTTGCTCGAACAAATTCCTATAGAGGTTTGAGTGTGTCAATCAAACGAAAAGAGCTAATTAAATACTTAGAAGAAAATGGCTTTTATTTATTAAGGGAAGGAGGAAATCATTCTATTTATACTAATGATATAAAAACTCTTCCTGTAAAACGGCATCGTACCATTGATCGTATTACTGCTAATGAAATATGTAAACAAGCAGGTTTATTACCTAATTTTTGACTACCACTTATAACCATCGAAGGTAATGAAATTTTGGGCAGATTGTAAGCGCTTACAGGGTATCCATCTGCTCAAGTGTCGGCTCCTTGTTGAGGTCAATATTATCAATTATTGGTAGAGAATGTCCCAGCTTTAACCCAAGCAAAATCCAGTCTTCCAGCGTTGAGCGTAATTCATCTTCACACTCGCGCAAAGTCGATGCAAAGTCGATGCAAAGGCTATCACTCCTTTGCAAACAGGAATTCTACCTGTAAATGTACCATCTTCTAACTTGTCATAAATTGCCTGGGCGTAGACGCAGAGCGGCTTGTCGTCAGACATCGCTCGGTCAACATAGTCGCTCAGAATAAACTTTATGGCCATGAAATATCGCGTTGTGCTACACAGTTTAATTTTACGTTAAAACAACTGCTCAACACAATTATTATTTAAACTCTCACTTTTATTCAGATATTGTCGAAAATATAAACGATATAATTCACAGGCAACAGTAGAGCGATCACTTTCTAAATTAATAAGCCCCATACTCTGTAATTTACATGCCAATGCTGGCTCTAATTGCACATAATTTGTAGCGTTAATTACCTCATAAAAAGCATTCTGCAATTCTGGCTCATCTTGTAGCACTAACACAAACTGCTTTAAATACTCGTGATAAATTCCTGCTTTTGTGGGTGCTTGTTGCAATAGCTGTTCTAAATCGCCTTCTAGTCCCCCTTTACCCACAAGGTGATAAAAGGCCAATCGCAGCAAATAAGGATATCCTCCCACCATTGCCATCAAACTCTCGACGTTTTTACTATTTGTCCAATCCAAGCCGTGACGTAGTGCTAAATCCTGTATTTGCTCTTTTGTAAAGGGAGGTAACTTAATCGGTAAACCAATATTAAATGGTAATTGAGTTAGTTTTGTTGGAATAATTATTTCTGTTGAACAAACCAGAACTAGGCGCAGTTTTTGCCAAATTTCTACCTCTTTGGATCGTTCATTCCACGATCGCACTAATGTTAACAATTCTCTAGCAATTTCCTGATACTCAAATACCGAATCCAATTTATTCAATACCAAGACAAAGGGAGTTTCCAGCACAGAGAGTAAATACTGATGGAAATAGATAGAGCAACTCACTTTGCTACCCATATCTTCATCCCAATAATCATTAAGTTTTGGTTCTAGCTGTAACTCCTGACTGACATTTGTACAGAACCAGCGCAAAAATATATCCAAAGTGGCAAATACGGCTTTATCTGCTTTCTGAAAGTCCAACGTCACGGTACGAAAGCCTTGATTGTCAGCACATGCAACCAACCGCAAAATCAGAGAGCTTTTCCCCATCTTTTTAGGTGCTTTGATGCAGATGAGACTCCCAGGTTTAGCCATTTCTGCGTAGGCGAGTTCCTCAATTGGTGGGCGAGGGATGTAAAATCTGGAATTAAGAGATACTGGGCTACTAGGAAATTCTAAGGATATAGCCGTGGCTGCTTTGTTGAATTCCTTAACTAACTGCTGATGTGCTTTGCTAAGACGGTGATTTTCTACGGTATGGCGGAAGTTTGATTGATTTATAGGTTCTTTGCAAAAATCACTTAGTAATTGCCATAAATGAGCAGCAATTTTCCTGACACTTTCCTCGTCGTAGTGAGCTTCACAGGCTATATTAGTGTGGGTTTTTCCTTCCCATGAATAACGCAATATGATCTCTTGGAGCGTCGTTAAACCGGTTGCTTGACTGGCTTTTAGTAGCAATACTACTTCATCTATAGTCATTACTCATCGGCTCGAAAGCATGAAATTTTCTCACACCATTATTCTTTGGAACTCAATCTAACCTTTGACTTTTCACGGTATCTGAAAAACCTCTCTCTAAATCTCTCTCCTAAAAGGAGAGAGACTTTGAATTTTCCCTCTTCCCGTGTCGGGAAGGGGGTTAGGGGGTTAGGTTTTCGTAGACTTTTCCACTTAACGTGAAAAGTTAGAATCTAACCTGCGTTGTATGGATAGCAGCCGGTTATTTTCCAAAAAGCTTTTTTTGTATCGGGAAACATTTGACATAACTTAATCATAGAATTTTTTTTACAAATTTTTTTGAGTTTTTAGGTAATTATATGTGATTTGAACTACTTTTTTTAGACATATCTTAGAATGTAGATGCACACAATGGAGCTATTTTTTTTTCTAAAAAATTGCACAGCGATCGCAATAGAGGTTACATTCATCCGTTTACCTTTTTTTTAATTCCATCCAAATTAGTGATGTGGGCTGATATATCTCTGACCTAAGTTACAGCCTAATCAACCAAGTAGACGATTTATCCATAACTGGATCGTCAGGGTGCTAAGACGAACTACAGGCTACAGGATATTTTCTTCACCGTACCAGCAGCTATGCATATCGAAGAACCCGCTACCTATGAACCGGAAGTTACACTCTCAGAACAAGATTCCCCAAGTTTCTCAGAATCAAAAGATTTATCTCCAGAAAATTTAGATGATACTTCTCAATGCTCACAAGCCGCCTTACAAATGGCATTAATAGCCAGTGGCTTGGGGTTGTGGGATTGGAATCTGGTAACTGATAAAACTTATTATGATCCTCAGTGGAAGGGAATCCTGGGGTATGGAGTAGACGAAATCGACAATGAGTATAAATCCTTTGAGCAACTTGTACATCCACAGGATTTACCGAGAATTCGCCAGGTATTGCACGATTATCTCCAAGGATGCACACCTGTATTTGAAGTCGAATTGCGAATGTTGACTAAATCCGGTGAGTGGAAGTGGATTCTGGCTTGTGGGAAAGTATTTCAGTGGGATAAATTCGGTAAGCCAGTGCGGATGGCGGGGACGCACAAGGATATTAGTCAGGATAAAGCGGTCGCTATTCAACAATACCAACTCTTTGAACAACTCCAGTCTACCGAAGACCAAGTTAGGGAAAAATCACAGCACCAAGAAACTACTCTTGAAGAACTCAAATATACCCAAAAGCAGTTATTGCAAAACCAGAAAATGGCTAATCTCGGTCAACTGGTGGCGGATATGGCTAACGAAATTAATAACCCCGTTAGCTTCATCTACGGCAATCTTCATCCTGCGAGTCAATATGCTGAAGATTTAATCAGAATCATTGAACTTTACCAACATCACTATCCCACACCCACCCCAGTCATAGCCTTACATCTGCAACGCCTCGACTTTGGTTTTGTGAAGACAGACTTTTTAAAATTGCTGTGGTCAATGCGAGCCGGATCTGAGCGTGTTAAAGAAATTGTTTTCGCCTTGCAGAATTTTTCAACCTGTGACAAAGGTCAAATGAAAAAGGTTGACCTGCATGAAGGACTTAATAGTGTTCTAAGAATTTTACAGCATCGTTTGAAAGAAAAGCCTGATAGAGCCGGGATAGAAGTAGTTAAAGTCTTTGGTGAATTGCCCTTAATCGAGTGTTACCCTGGTGATCTCAATCAGGTATTCATGAACATCTTAACTAATGCCATTGATGCCTTAGAAGAAAGGATGAAATATGATTATTCCTTTACTCCCAAAATTTTTATTAATACAGAAATTCTTAGCAGTCATTTATCATTGGTCAATAGTAATCAAATTTGCGTAAATGACAAATTATTAGGAAAAAAGCACAAAGTTATCATTCGCATTTATGATAATGGTAAAGGCATACTTCCCCATATCCAAAGACAAATATTTGAACCATTTTTTACTACCAAACCAATAGGAAAAGGTCAAGGGTTAGGGCTATCAATTAGTCAAGAAATTATAGTTGGAAAACATCAAGGTAAACTTAAGTGTAATTCTCAATTAGGTCAAGGCACAGAGTTAGTCATTGAGATGAATACAACAGCAAGACACTATACTGCTATTAGAAAACACGCCAGTTTTTAGGTAATTAACCTCATGTATTAACAAGGTAGCAATCGCATTAAAAATACCAGAGTGTGATAAATTTGTAACCCTACAGCAACGCTATGCAAATGTGATCGTTTCAATTACATTTGCATAGCGAATCAGTTACTACTCAACTACAGGTAATCCTGCCAGTGCCATCGCCACTTCATTTGCACTATATTCAGTATCAACAAGCCGTCCAGCTTCATAGTCAATATAAGCTTGCATATCAAAATGCCCATGACCGCAAAGGTTGAATAGGATAGTTTTGCTTTTACCTTCTTTCTTACAAAGCAAAGCCTCATCGATTGTTGCTTTGACTGCATGGTTAGCTTCTGGTGCCGGTAAAATTCCTTCTGCGCGGGCAAAAGTTAATCCAGCAGCAAAGCAACCAAGTTGGTATTCAGCACGCGATTGAACTAATCCCAAATTGACAATATGGCTAACAAGCGGGGCCATACCGTGATAACGTAAGCCTCCAGCATGAATTCCTTCTGGCACAAACCTACTGCCCAAAGTATGCATCTTAGTGAGTGGAGTTAAGTGGGCAGTATCACCAAAATCGTAAGCATATTTACCACGAGTCAGAGATGGACAAGCAGCTGGTTCTACAGCTATTACTTGTACATCTCGTTCTCCTCGCAATTTAGCGCCAATAAATGGAAAGGCAATTCCAGCAAGGTTACTACCGCCACCTGTGCAGCCAATGACAATATCAGGGTAATCTCCTGCCATCTCTAACTGAGTAAGTGCTTCCAGCCCAATCACGGTTTGATGTAGCAGTACGTGATTGAGAACACTACCTAAAGCATACTTTGTTTGTTCATCAGCAGCAGCTACTTCCACAGCTTCACTAATAGCAATTCCCAAACTGCCGGTGCTATTGGGATATTGTGCAAGAATTTTACGTCCGGCTTGGGTTTCAGTACTTGGGCTAGCAACTACCCTCGCGCCGTAGGTTTCCATTAGAGCTCGGCGGTAAGGCTTTTGCTGGTAGCTGACCTTTACCATGTAAACTAAGACTTCTAAACCAAATAGTGTACCAGCAAAGGCGAGGGATGATCCCCACTGTCCGGCTCCTGTTTCAGTAGTAAGCTTTTTTACTCCAGCTTGTTTGTTATAAAATGCTTGAGCAACCGCAGTATTGGGTTTGTGGCTTCCAGAGGGACTAACACCCTCATACTTGTAATAAATTTTGGCAGGCGTATCTAAGGCTTGTTCTAAACGACGGGCGCGATAAAGAGGAGTTGGTCGCCACTGGCAATAAATAGAACGGACTGCATCTGGTATTTCAATCCATTTTTGTTGACTAACTTCTTGCTCAATCAACGCTAATGGCAACAGAGGTAATAATTCATCTGGTGTAATTGGCTTTCCAGTACCAGGATTTAAAACTGGTGGTAAGGCTTGTGGCAAGTCGGCCTGGAGATTATACCAAGCTTTGGGCATCTGTTTTTCAGTCAAAACGTATTTAATCGTGTCCATGTAATTGATTGACAATAAAAGGCTATTTATACAGTAAATCTTAAATAGGGGAGGCAGGATGAACGGCAATACTGCTCGGTTAAGGGAAAATAGAGAGTAAGTAATAACTACCTCGAAACTTGCGGTGTCATTTACCCAAGATAGATAAACAGCAAATTTTATCAGTCAAAATCTATGACTTTGACCCCCTCTGAAACTCGAAAGCTACCTACTCAAGCAATCGGAGCCAAAATTTTCCACTGGTGTAACATCATTAGTCTATTTATCATGCTCACCAGTGGGCTACAAATTTACAACGCAAACCCTGTTTTTGGTGGACGTGCAGGTTTGCACATTCCTCCAATATTTACCTTAGGAGGTTGGCTCGCAGGAGGTAGACACTGGCATTTTGCAGCAATGTGGCTATTTTCGCTGAATCTCCTGTGGTATGGAATTTACGTTTTAATTACCCGACGCTGGCGACATAGATTTGTAGGTGCTAATGACTTCAAAGCATTACAAAAAAGTCAAAATTCTAAGCGCCTAATTTATGCTTGGCATCGAATTGCATATACAGCAATTATTCCTATCTTACTGCTGGCCTTATTTACAGGCATAGGCATGTATAAACCTGCTCAATTTCCCTGGATTGTGGATTTTTTTGGCGATTGGCAAGCATTGCGAATTGTTCACTTTGCCTCAGTGCCAATGTTTATCCTATTTGCAGTTATTCACTCTCTATTAGGGCGGAAAGCTGGTGGTACTGAATTAACAGAATCAATGTTTTCGTAAACCAACTATGGTCATGGAGATAGTAAGACACGGTGACTAATAACTAATGACTAATGACTAATGACTCTTTTTTAAAACTAAAAAAATGAACTTTTTTGATAAATTGAATCGTAATATCTTACAAAATCAAAGCTTACTGTTTGTAGGACTTGATCCAAATCCAGAGATGATGCCTGTGCGTTATGAATCTGAAGAACTGATCACTGGTTTGGAGAAATGGTTACAATTTATTATTGCTGAAACTTCTGATTACGTTTGTGCTTATAAACCGACACTTGGCTTTTACGAAGCGTTAGGTATTCCCGGTTTAGAATTGCTGTACAAAACTTTAGCAGCTATTCCAGACCATATTCCAGTAATTTTAGATGCTAAACACAGTGACTTAAATACTAGTACCATTTTTGCCCGAACTGTGTTTACAGAATGGCAAGTGGATGCAATCACTCTCAGCCCTTATACAGGGCAAGATCATGTAGCACCTTTTTTAGTCTATCAGGGTAAAGCTGTGTTTATTTTATGCTGTACTTCAAATCCAGGTGCGGAAGCTTTACAGCAATATCCTACAAACGAATCACCCCTTTATTTACAGGTAGTAAAAGAATCGAAAACCTGGGGAACTCCAGAACAATTGGGTTTGGAGGTGGGAACTACCAATCCTGAGATTTTAGCACTTATTCGAGCGATCGCGCCTGAAAGAATTATTATGGCGCGTAGCATCTGGGCAGAGGGTTTAAAGCTGAAGCAAATTTTAGAAGCAGGCTTGAATACTAACGGTGATGGTTTGCTAATTCCTGTTCCTCAAGATATGTTGGGAAACACACAACTATCTGAGGAAATCCAGTCTTTACGTACAGAAATTAATCAAATCAAAACTGAAATTATTCACGATAATTCCACGTGTTCTGTGTGGTTTCCTGATGTTTGTTTGTTAAATCAGCACCCCCAACAGGATTTAATTTTACAGCTTTATGATATTGACTGCATTATGTTTGGCAGCTTTGTCCAAGCATCAGGAGCGATATTTCCTTATTACATCGACTTACGCAAAATTATTTCTAATCCCCAAGTTTTTAATCAAGTTCTCACAGCATATCAGGATATTTTGAAAAACCTGAATTTTGATAGGTTAGCAGGTATTCCTTATGGTTCTTTACCTACAGCTACTGGTTTAGCTTTGCGCCTTCATTGTCCAATGATTTTCCCCCGTAAAGAGGTAAAAGCGCACGGAACTCGGAGAGTAATTGAGGGTAACTTTCATCCTGGTGAAACAGTTGTGGTAGTTGACGATATTCTCATTAGTGGCAAAAGTGTTATGGAAGGGGCAGGAAAGTTAGAATCAGCAGGATTAAATGTTAATGATATTGTGGTACTTATTGATCATGAACAAGGGGTGAAAGATAGGTTACAGCAAAATGGTTATCGCAGCCATTCAGTTTTAACTATTTCGGAAATTACTAATACTCTGTATCAAGCAGGGCGAATAAATGAGGAGCAATTTTTAGCTTTCGCTGAAAGTTAGTAATTGGAAGAATGGGGAGTAGGGAGTAGGGAGTAGGGGAAGATTTTTATCATGTACTTACCCTTGGTTATATCTTGCACTGCCCACTTTCCCGCCAGAGAATAAATTCTCTGGCTAATAGCACAATTCCACTCAAGTGAACTATAAACCTTACCCAGTCTTCAATAGATAGACTTTAGCTATCAGCCTCAGAATGAATTGTTAGGCGGTTGTTGGGACTGGTGCAAGTTCTGAGCCTTGAACATATTTAATTACTCGGTTCAATCCAGTAAATAGAATAATTTTAATTTTTAACTTAATTTATGAATTTTACACTCAATCAAGTACTGAAATGGTTAATTTTTACGCTGCTATTTCCTCTAGTTTTTCTCAATGGTTGGCTAGCATTTTTGCTTGTTAAAAATTTCCAACCTGTTGTAACAATTCTTGTTTTGGCTACTTTACTTGCATTCGTTTTAAACTATCCTGTCTCGGTTCTCCAACAGCGAGGAGTTAAACGCAGCTATGCAGTAGCACTAGTTTTTATATTAGCATTAATAATTATCGTAGCTCTGGGAATCACTTTAGTTCCCATTGTTTTAGAACAATTTAATGAGATGGTTAAAGTCTTTCCCCAATGGATTGATTCTAGCGAAGAAAAGCTTCAAATTTTAAATGATTGGTTTTTTAGGCACAATTTAAATGTGAATTTAAGTCAGTTATTAAGCCGATTAACTGACCAATTACCCAATGAAATAGAGTTTCTTTCAGATAAACTTTTAAGCATTCTCATAGATACGATTGATAGTATCTCTGAGGCATTAATCACAATAGTCATAACTTTCTATTTGTTATTAGATGGCCCAAGAGTTTGGGAGGGGGTATTTAAAAAGCTACCTGGAAGCTTTGCTCAGAAGGTAAGCCAATCTATTCAACTAAACTTTCAAAATTACTTGATTGGTCAGGGAACTCTGGCTTTGCTAATGGGAGTTTCATTAACATTATTATTTTTAGCTTTTCAAGTCCAGTTTGCTTTACTTTTTGGTTTGGGGGCTGGGCTTTTGAGTTTAATTCCCTTTGGCGATGTCGTCAGTCTTGTTGTAATAACTTTAATAATAGCCACACATAACTTTTGGCTAGCAGTGAAGATTTTTGCAGTAGCTGTTGTCATTGATCAGTTAATTGATCAGGCGATCGCACCACGACTTTTAGGAAAATTTACTGGTATCAGACCAATATGGGTGTTAATTGCTTTGCTTGTAGGAACCAATGTTGGTGGAGTTTTGGGTTTGTTAATAGCGGTACCTGTATCTGGTTTTATCAAAGATGTAGCAGATGGTTTTTCTAAATCTGGTGATTCTGAGAGTGTAGTTAAGAGTGAAACAGCATCAGAATTATTGTCCAAGGAATCAATATCGCAATGAGTTGTTGAGTTGTGGGGGATAGATCCAAAAGAAAATTGCATAAAAAAACCCCTAGCATTTCTACTAGGGGTGAAAGATATAATACCATTTCACTTTATGTTTGTTGAAGATGCACCTGCGATCGCCTCTACTTAGACGAGAGGCTGGAGTGTATCTAAAATATTACACCAAAAAGTGAGCAGGTATAAAATTAGCCAACATTTGCCAAGAGCAGTTCTCGTTTTTCTGATTTTTGTACTCTCACCTGAGAGTCATCATCAACATCGATAAGCGCTGTGTCTCCTTCTGTAATTTGGCCAGACAGCATTGCTTCGGCGAGAGAATCTTCTAAAAGGCGCATAATTGCTCGGCGTAATGGCCTAGCACCGTAGCTGGGGCTATAACCTTCTTGGACTACTAGCTCTTTGAAGCGATCGCTAACTTCTAAGATAATTCCCTTTTCTGTCAAGCGCTTAGAAACTTCACGAAGCATAATCTCAGCGATTTGCTTCACTTCATCCCTAGAAAGCTGGGTGAAGACGATAATTTCATCGAGACGGTTAAGGAACTCTGGACGGAAGTAAGCTTTCAATTCCTCATTTACCAAGGTGCGGATGCGATTATAACTAGCGTCGGCTTGAGTGTCAAAGTCAAAGCCTAAACCACTACCACCTTTTTCAATCACCTTAGAACCGATGTTGGAAGTCAAAATGATCAGCGTGTTCTTGAAGTCAACTTTCCGACCTTTAGCATCGGTAAGATGACCGTCATCCAACATTTGCAGTAGCATATTGAATACATCAGGGTGCGCTTTTTCGATTTCGTCGAATAGCAACACTGTGTAAGGCTTCCGCCGCACGGCTTCTGTAAGCTGTCCGCCTTCGTCGTATCCTACATAACCAGGAGGCGAACCAATTAGCTTGGCGACGGTGTGGCTTTCCATGTATTCAGACATATCTAGCCGAATCATCGAGTCTTCTGCACCGAAGAAGTAGGCAGCTAATGCCTTCGCCAATTCTGTTTTACCGACTCCAGTGGGACCAGAGAAGATAAAGCTAGCAATGGGACGATTGGGATTCTTCAAGCCGACACGGGCACGACGGATACCGCGAGATACTGCTGAGACTGCTTGCTCTTGACCAATAAGCCGTTGATGCAGAGTGTCTTCTAGGTGTAGGAGCAACTCTGACTCAGATTCGGTTAGTTTGTTGACTGGGACGCCAGTCCAAGATGCAACGATTTGGGCGATATCTTCTTCGTCAACTACAGTCGAGTTGACAGGTTGCTCGTTTTGTGTAAACGTTGCTTGCAGTTGTTCTGCGAGTTTTAATTCTTGGTCGCGCAGTTGTGTAGCTTTGTCAAAATCTTGGACTCTGACTGCTGCTTCTTTTTCTTTGGTAACGCCAGCGAGTTCACGCTTGAGTTCTTTATTCGGAGAACTTTGGGAGTTCCGCAGACGAACGCGAGAACCAGCTTCATCAATCAAGTCTATTGCCTTATCTGGCAAGAAGCGATCGCTAATGTAGCGGTCTGATAATTCTGCTGCTGCTACAAGTGCTGAATCTAAAATTGTGACTTTGTGGTGCTGTTCGTAAGCGCCGCGCAAGCCGTAAAGAATTTGTACGGTTTCCTCTACTGAGGGTTCCCCAACCATAATCGGTTGGAAACGACGCTCTAGGGCGGCATCGCGCTCGATGTGCTTACGATACTCATCAAGAGTAGTTGCGCCGATACACTGGAGTTCACCCCGTGCTAAGGCAGGTTTAAGGATGTTGGCTGCATCCAAACCACCTTCTGTACCACCAGCGCCAACCAAGGTGTGAATTTCGTCAATCACCAAGATAATATTGCCCACAGTGCGGACTTCTTCCACGACTTTTTTGATGCGTTCTTCAAAATCGCCACGGAAGCGAGTTCCAGCTACCAATGACCCCATATCGAGACTGATAACTTGCTTATCTTGCAAAGTTTCGGGAACATCCTGGTTGATGATCCGTTGAGCTAGACCTTCTGCGATCGCAGTTTTACCAACTCCTGGTTCACCAATCAACACTGGGTTATTCTTAGTGCGGCGACCGAGAATTTGGATCGCCCGCTCAATTTCCTTCTCACGCCCAACTACGGGGTCGAGTCTGCCTTCTTGCGCTAGTTTGGTCAAATTTCTGCCAAACTCTTCCATAGTTAGTGGTTGGGTGCGCTTTTGACTACCACCACCAGCTAAAGCTGGCGCATTTTCACCCAAACGGCGGACTATGGCACTACGGACACTCTTGAAGTCTACTCCTAGATTTTGCAGGACTTTGGCGGCAACACCTTCACCCGCCTCGGTCAATCCTAAAAGTAAGTGTTCAGTGTTAATGTAATTCTGTCCTAAACTATGAGCTTCTTTAAACGATTGCTCGAAGAGGCTTTTTACCTTAGGAGTAAAAGGAATTTCTGGTGGTACAAAGCCAGAACCCCTACCAATAATTTTTTCTACCTCGCGACGTGCATCTTTGAGGGTAACGCCTAATTCGGCCAGCACTTTAGCAGCAACCCCAGTTCCTTCTCCCATCAAACCCAGGAGAATTTGTTCAGTTCCTACGAAGTTGTGTCCCAGGCGACGTGCTTCCTCCTGAGCTAACATAATTACTCTAATGGCTTCGGAAGTGAAGTGTTCAAACATAGCGGGTTCTTGCTCCCTAGCTGCTTGGACTTTGGGTGAGATAAAATTCACCCTCATCTAAAGTTTTTTGTATTTTCTTAAGAACAATGTAACTTTATTTAAAGTTAAGTGGCAGTGGTGAGAGCCGTAAGACCTCAGGTGTAGTTGCCGTCTACTAGCAGTTAGGAGTTAAGAGTCAAGACTGACGATCGAGTAAAGAGTTATAAATTTGACAATTATTTGTCCAGTACAAAAGATGATTTTCTTTTGCCTTTTATGCTCCTCGGCTCTGGGCTAAACTTAAAAACTAGGATTTAGCACTCCTTACTCCTAACTCAGGATTCACTATGACTGATGCACCCGCAGGGAAAGACCAACAACACCCTCTTTATAACCGCGATCGCCCCCTTATTGATATTTTACTCGCTCAAGAGGCGACAGACTACAACTTAGCAGAATTAGCTAGACTGCGAATGCGTTATCAAGGGTTTCCAGGGGCAAGAGACATCCAAAAAGACCTTGATAAAGTCTTGCAGCAGTGGGGTTTGACCGAAGTTGAGCTTTTTGAGAAAACTCGCCAAATTCACAATTTGGGGGGAATTTACAAAAGTCGCGGGAAAAAAGAGGAACAGGATTGGAATTAGGGCATGGGGCATTGGGCATTGGGAATTGGAAATTAATTATTCCTTCGTACTTCCAACTCTTGTACAGACGCGATTCATCGCGTCTCTCCTAATTCAGCGATTCATCGCGTCTCTCCTAATTCAGCGATTCATCGCGTCTCTCCTAGTCGATATATAGACTACAAAACCTTACACTGCCCATGATGCCGTAACAAATGGTCACATAGCACCAACGCCACCATTGCCTCAACCATTGGAACTGCACGTGGTAAAACACAAGGATCATGGCGTCCTTTCGCTGCTAATAGCGTTTCTTCGCCCTCACGAGTTACAGTCTTCTGCTCTTTTCTAATTGTTGCTGTCGGCTTAAATGCAACTCGCAAAATGATATTTTCTCCGTTGGAAATCCCCCCTTGAATACCACCAGAACGGTTTGTTAATGTGCGGATTTCACCATTTTGATCAATATAAAATTCGTCGTTATGCTCAATTCCTGTTAGCAGCGTTCCCCCAAAACCGGAACCGATTTCAAAGCCTTTGCTAGCAGGGAGAGACATGACACCTTTAGCGATATCAGCTTCCAATTTATCAAATACTGGTTCACCCAAACCTTTTGGCACATTTCGCGCCACGCATTCTACTACACCACCGATCGAATCACCTTGTCTACCTATTTGCTCAATTAATTCAATCATGCGATCGCTGCATTCAGCATCGGGACAGCGAACGATATTGCTTTCTACTTGTTCTAAGGTGACAGTATTTGGATCAACTACACCTTCCAAGTCTTTGATGCGCTTAACGTAAGCGATAACTTCGACATTGGCAACTTGACGGAGAATTTTTTTAGCGATCGCACCTGCTGCTACTCTTCCGATTGTCTCACGTGCTGACGATCTACCCCCACCTTGCCAATTGCGAATGCCATATTTGGCATCATAAGTTGCATCGGCGTGAGAAGGCCGATACTTCTCGGACATATCGTCGTAATCTTGGGGACGAGTATCTTTGTTCCGCACCAAAATTGATATAGGCGTTCCCAGAGTTTTGCCCTCAAATACCCCTGATAAAATCTCGCAGGTATCTGCTTCTTTGCGAGGAGTCGTAATTTTACTTTGTCCGGGACGCCTTCTATCTAGTTCTACTTGAATTTCTTCTGCCGAAATTTCTAATTGGGGAGGACAACCATCAATCACAACCCCCACACCCCCGCCGTGAGACTCGCCAAAAGTACTGATGCGAAATAGATGACCAAAAATATTGCCCATGATTTTGAGAAAAAAGGTGAGGCTTATGTATTCTACCTAGAGTTATTACAAAGTTTGTCTTTGTTTTTTGTATAATTTTTCGCTATTTTTTAGTAATTATCAACAATGTATCGGAGTTTTTATCCAACTCCATAACAGTATCTTTTACTAACTTAAATTAAAAGCGCCCTCCTTGTGGGAGAGCGCTTTATTATTTAGTTAATGCTTCAGAATTAACCGTTGATAGCAGGAGCGCTCATTGCCACAGGAGCAACATCACCAGCAGCCAAATCTAAGGGGAAGTTGTGAGCGTTACGCTCGTGCATTACTTCCATACCCAGGTTAGCCCGGTTGATCACATCAGCCCAAGTGCTGATAACGCGACCGCTTGAATCAATGATTGATTGGTTGAAGTTGAAACCGTTCAAGTTGAACGCCATTGTGCTTACACCCAAGGCGGTGAACCAGATGCCGATTACAGGCCATGCTGCTAAGAAGAAGTGCAGTGAACGGCTGTTGTTGAAGGAAGCGTATTGGAAGATTAGACGA
>NZ_JAYGHD010000041.1:0-29485 GCF_034932245.1 Nostoc sp. UHCC 0251 | reverse complement strand
TTAACCTTTACCCTTTTTCCCCTCTTGCAAAAAGCACTTTTGCAAGAGGTCTAATATACCGCGTGATTTCAGTCACTTCACAGAGCTGGAACTCTCACTATGTTATTCAAAGGATCGAGCTTGAAAGCTTTTGAAGGCTCCAATCTCAGTACAAATGTTTCAAAATGCGAATTGCTATCTATGTTCAGCCTCAGTCGCATTGTTACAAAACTTGTGAATAATGCCTGCAAATATACGTCAGCAGAGGGAATCATTACAGTGTTAGCCAGAGTTGAGAAGTCAGCACTGGCTCAACCCTAGCTATCCGCTAACAGCATCTCCTCACTCCTTGTTAAAGTCAGCAACACCGGAGTTTAAATTGACTTGGAAAAACAATCCCGCATCTTTGATCGGTTCTACTGCATTCCCAACCACGAACCCTGGAAAGATAGCGGTAGTGGCTTGAAACTAACACTGATCGAGAAGTTGGTGCAACAAATAGCTGGCGCGATCGCGGCGGAAAGCACCATCCAAAACACCTGTTTCACCGTCAAATTGGCGATCGCACCCAAATAAAAATAAAACTATGAAAATCCCTGATTTATTACTTGATTCCGTGCTCTCCTGTACAACGATGCCCTGCACCAGCGAACTGACACGCCTCAAAGCAGTGTATCAGTTTCAGGGTTTGGGTACTGTACCCAATCAGGCATTAGATGACTTGACAGCACTGGCGGCCGATCTGTGCCAAACTCCAATAGCACTGGTGAGTTTTATCGGAGCCGATCGCCAGTTGGTTAAGTCTAAGGTGGGAATCACGTTAACAGAGATTCGACGAGACCTCACGTTTTGTAACTACACCATTCGCCAATCAGATGTCTTTGTGATTCCAGATACTCTGGTCGATCCCCACTTTGCCACCAATCCCTTCGTTATAAATGCTCCCAATATCCGATTTTATGCCGGAGTCCCCCTGATAACGGCTGGCGGTTGCGTCCTGGGTACACTCTGCGTCATGGACATTGAACCGCGCAATCTGAGCCAGAAACAACAGAAGGGATTGCAGACACTTGGCCACCAAGTCGTAGCACAATTGGAGCTAAAGCGCAACACCACGAAGCTGCGTCAAATGATCCCGGAAATCAAACAACTAAAACAGCAATTAATTACTCAGGAATTGGTTGGTCAACAAGATTCAATTCTGTTTAATCTAGCAAATCAAATCCGTAATTCTCTGGATCTGGACACGATTTTACAAACAGCAGTAAATGAGATTCATACTCTGTTGCAAGTCGATCGCTGTGACTTTGTGTGGTGTCTGCCCAACAAAGATCGGTTCAAGTTTATGGTGACTCACGAAGCGACTAACCCAGAGATTCAGATGGCGTTGGGGGAACTTTCCCTTGGGTCTGGCTCCGTTCTGGCAGAAACTATTTTAAATCTAGATATGCTAAGGATTGAGGATGTTTCTACTACCTCAGAAGCACTCACCCCGGAGGATAGCGTCCTGCTGCATGAACTGGCAGTAACCTCGGTGCTGTTGCTGCCACTGAGAACCCATTCTGGTCAATTGGGTGCTATTGTTTGCCATCACTGTCGCGGTTCGCGCCAATGGACTGATAGCGAAGTTCGGTTACTCAAAGCTGTCACCGATCAAGTAGCGATCGCTCTCGATCAGGCAGAACTGCTTGCCCAAACACGAGCAACCGCCTTTGCCGCTCAAACTCAAGCCACCTATCTAGGGAACGCCCTGAGCCAGTTGCAGCAAACCCAAATGCAACTGGTACAGCAAGAGAAGATGTCGAGCCTGGGACAATTGGTGGCCGGAGTTGCCCACGAAATCAACAACCCGGTAAACTTTATTAACGGCAATATTACTTATGCAAGCAACTATGTTCGGGATTTGCTGGAACTATTGCATCTTTATCAGGCAACCTATCCCAATGGAACTGATGCTATTCAGGAAAAGATAGAGACTATCGATCTTGATTTCTTGATGCAAGATTTGCCTAATCTATTGTCGTCGATGCAAATGGGTGGAGAACGAATTCGGCAAATTGTCCTATCTCTGCGGAACTTCTCGCGCCTGGATGAAGCCGAGATGAAACCTGTGGATATCCATGAAGGGATTGAAAACACTTTGTTAATTTTGAAGAGTCGCTTGAAATTAACCAGTGCCAAGTTTGAGATTCAGGTGATTAAAGCATACGAAAATTTACCGCCTGTTGATTGTTATGCGGGGCAATTGAATCAAGTATTTATGAATCTTTTGGGTAATGCGATCGATGCCTTAGATGAAACGCCTAATCCGATCATTACCATTCAAACAGAACTCATTAGTAGAGAATCGGGTAGTTCCGATCTATCTCAACTCTCCCACGCAGATAGTGTAGTGATTCGGATTCGAGATAACGGTTCTGGCATGACAGAAACAACCCAGCAAAAACTGTTCAATCCATTCTTCACCACCAAACCCATCGGCAAGGGAACCGGGCTGGGACTGTCCATCAGCTATCAAATTGTGGTTGAAAAACATGGCGGCATTTTAAAATGCTCCTCAGAACTTGGGAAAGGCAGCGAGTTCTTGATTCAAATTCCGGTTGAGCCTCTGGTTAAAAATACTTGAAGTGTGTATAAAATTATCAAAATATCAATTGTTCAAGTCTTACTTTGGGAATGCTAGAGTAAACGCCAACGATGATTGACTCATCGACTTGTAAAGTATGTCAAATGGTACGACAAGCTCACCGATTGTTCTCGCGCTTGATGATAGCCCTGTGATTCATCAAATGATTAAACGAGCGTTAGAACCGAGCTATCAAGTAATAACAGCTGCTAACGCGGTTGATGCCCTGTCGATCATTTATCATCAACCGATTTCAGTCTTGCTATTAGATGTGCAGATGCCGGATGTAAACGGGTTGGAGTTTTGCCGCACGGTGCGGAGCCTACCGCAGTTTCAGCATTTGCCTGTGATTATGGTGACTTCTCAAGATTCCCCCTTCGACCGGGTGAAGGGTCATCTGGCGGGTGCAACAGAATATCTAATCAAACCTTTTGATGCTGAACAATTGCGCGAAGCTGTACGAAAATTTATTGGCTCCTGATCTGCTTGTTCATCAGACTTCGGCGTAAGCGCCCAGTCGAACGCTGCCCACCCCACAATAGTTATATAAATCTTAGGTATGTAAATTAGATGTGGTTTCAATACTTGTCAGTTAAGGGGCAAAGGGGAAGGTGGGGCCCCCTCTGGGGATAAGGGGCGGGGGGAAAGGGAAATTAAAAACCCTTAACCCTTACCCTTTAACCCTTTCCCAAAACCAAACTTTGGGTTCAAAATGCAAAACCCGAGTAGTATTGGATGTGGTTTAGCTTAACAGTGTGCGATCGGTAAAACATTAGCGCAGAATAAGGATTTGCTAAGATTGGCACAGCCAGTTTTCTATCCTGACAGCCTTGCGGCGGCGATCGCGGAGATTCCTAGCCATGACTCAAACTGCACCCAACGTCCCCAAGTTGATGACAATGGAGGAATACCTTGCCTATGACGACGGTACTGACACGCGCTATGAGCTTGTAGATGGAGAGTTAGTAGAAGTGCCGACTGAATCCCCAGAAAACTGCAAGCTTGCCAAACTCCTCATGTTGGAATTAGCAAAATACATTTCGATTGTGCTGATCAACCTCAAAGATATGGAAATTGTGGTGAGTGGCAAACGAGCAAAGGTGCGCTTACCCGATCTGACCATACTGAGTGAGGAAGGATACGCAACGCTGGCAGGACAACGCAGCAACACAATTACCCAAGATATGCCACCGCCAATCTTGGTGGTTGAGGTGGTTTCACCTGGACAAGACAACCGCGACCGGGACTATCGTTACAAACGCACAGAATATGCGGCGCGAGGGATTGCGGAATACTGGATTATTGACCCAGAAAGGCAACAAATAACGCTGTGCTTATGGGTGAACGGGCAATATGAAGACACGATTTATACGGGTGACACCCCCCTAACATCGACGATCATTCCTGGTTTTAAGCTGAGTGCTGCTCAGATTCTGGCATTTGGACAAAATTAGCCCCTTGGATAAGATGCGTTGCACGTTATAGCTACACCTAACCCAATACGGTTAGGATAAGCATTTTGAACTCAAAATAGGGTTTGGGGAAAAGGGAAAAGGGTAAGGGTTAAAGGTTTTTTATTCCCCTTTTCCCTTTCCCCTTTAACCGAACCGTATTGACACCTAACCCAGCCTATAACTGGAAATTCGATTCAATAGCATGGGAGCAATTTCGCTGATTGGCAAAATATGTTGGGCGGCTCCCAGAGCGATCGCTTCTTTGGGCATCCCGAAGACAACGCAGGTTTGTTCATCCTGGGCAATGGTAGTGCCTCCGGCTTGGGCGATCGCTTGTAATCCATCTGCACCATCCCGCCCCATGCCAGTCAGCAAAATACCAACCGCCGATCGCGGGTAGCAGGTGGCAACGGCTTGAAACAAAGCTGTGACGGAGGGACGATGCCCGGAAACGGCAGGGGTGCTGACGGTGGTTAATCGCCCTTGAGTGTCGAGTTGCAGGTGTTTTCGTTCGGGAGCGAAGTAGACAGTACCCGGTTTGGGAAATTCTCCCGGTTGGGCAATCTTCACCCGCAGGAAACATTCTGCTGCCAGCCAATCTACCAGTCCTTGCAGAAATCCTTCGCTGATATGTTGGACGCACAGAATGGGTACGGGAAAGTTTGCAGGCAGTTGTTTTAGGATGGTGTATAATGCCTGGGGGCCGCCTGTGGAGGCTCCGATCGCCACGACTTTGGGCAGGGACGCAAGTTTTAGAGCGTCAGTACGAATGGGGAATTGCGAGTTACTGACCGATTTTGGGCTGAATGGTTCTGGCTTACTTTTCGGGCTAACAGGATGCGTTCTGGGTTCTACCGTCGCAGTTCGGGAAGTGTGGCGAGTAAAGACTGTAACCCCTGCCAGAACTTTGATCCGGTTGATTAATTCGTGCTTGACTTGTTCATAGTCTGAAAGTGAGTCAATGCTGGGTTTGGGAAAAACATCCAAAGCACCCGCTTGCAGCAGTTTAAAAACATTGCGGGAATCTTCTTGAGTATTGACAGAGGCGCTGATCACCAGAATGGGACGGGGATAGTCTGTCATAATCCGGCGAGTTAGTTCCAGTCCATCCATTTTGGGCATGTGGAGATCGGTACAGATTACCTGCGGCTGTGCGGCTGGAATTCGCTCCAATGCTTCCACGCCATTGGGAGCAGTTCCCACCACATCCACTTCCGGGGAACTCGCCAGAATCCGCTTGAGGATGGTTAAGGCGACGAGGGAATCCTCCACCAGAAAGACGCGAATCGGGGCATTTTTCATCAATTGACAGTAAGTTCAGATTTTACGAGAAAATTATTCTTCATTCATCCAAAAACCTCTACACTAACCGTTTGAGGGTTGACAGCAAGGCTTCTTGATTAAAGCTGCCTTTGATAATGTAGGCATTGGCTCCGGCTTCTGCACCCCGACGTTTATCTTCATCGCTGGCAAGGGAAGTAACCAAGATAATTGGAAGTTCGCTATATTCTTGATATTGGCGGATTTTAGCAGTTAACCCCAAGCCATCAAGATTTGGCATTTGCACATCGCTAACAACGGCATCAACGGTGTGCGTTCGCAGTTTGTTCAATCCATCCAAACCATCCACAGCAGTAATCACTTGATAGCCTGCGGTTTCTAAAATCCGCTTTTCTTGCGTGCGTGTGGCAATAGAATCTTCGACTAATAAGACGGTTTGTTTCGTAGGCGCAAGTTGACGAGTTTGGGTAGAAGAAATGGATTGCGATCGCGATCGGGCTGACTTCACCAAATCCTGGGGATTCAGCACCATACATACATCTCCAGTGCCTAAAATTGTTGCCCCAGAAACATTGCGGACTCGTTTAAGTAACTGACTTTGGGGTTTAATCAGTACATCTTGCTCATCCACTAAAGCATCCACCACTACACCCAGTTGTGCTTGCCCAACCTGAAGAATAATACAGGAAAGCGCCGTTTCTTGAGTTAATCCAGATGGCATCGGGGGCAGTTCTAATAGATCAGCCAACTGCACAATCGAAATGGGTTGGCTATCCCGAATTATTGTGTCACGTCCTTCTAAGGGAAAAATCTCTTCTGATTTGATCAAGCAGGCGGTTCGCACAAACTCAACTGGGATGGCGTAGGGCATTTGGTTCACTTGCACAATCAAGACATGGGCGGTTGCCAAGGTGATACTGAGATTGACACGCAGCGTACATCCCCGTCCGGGAAACGATTCTACCTCAATCGTACCTTTCAATTTCTCGACATTGGTTTGCACTACATCCAACCCCACGCCCCGTCCTGATACTTCTGTCACCAGGGGGGCTGTTGAAAACCCCGGTGCGAAGATCAACGCCTGGATCTGGCTCGGAGTCATTGCTGCCGATTCTTCCTCCCTGCAAATGCCCCGTTTCACCGCTATTTGTTTGATTTTATCCAGGTCAAGCCCCCGGCCATCATCACTGATTTCCAGCACAATGTTAGTGGGAGTTTGGTAAGCTCTGAGCCGAATTGTTGCCGTTGTTGGTTTTCCTAGACGTTCCCGTTCCTGTGGTGGCTCAATCCCGTGATCGATCGCATTCCGCAGGATGTGCATTAGCGGATCTTTCATTTCTTCCAACAAGCGTTTGTCGGCAAGGGTGTCTTTGCCTTCTGTGATCAACTCCACTAATTTTCCCTGCTGCTGCGCCAAATCGCGCACCATCCGAGGAAAGAGGTTGAAAATCGTTGCAAAGGGTAGCAATCGTAGGGTACGAATACCTTCTTCTAGATCGCTACTTAGTTGTTCCAGTCGGGTTGTGTCTTCTGAAAGGGAACTCTGCAAGGTTTTCACCAAATGGCCCAATTGCTCTAATCGTTTTTCAGAGTGATGATGAAAAGTTTCTAGACGTTGGTGGGCGACATTACCTTGTTGCTCTCGGCTGAAGGCAAACCGATTAGTGAACAAATCTCGATTCCATTCTTCCCACAAATTAGCGATCGCCTCAATTTCTCCCAGCCGATGAGCAATCCGAATTTTGGTCACAGTTAACTCCCCTGCTTGCGTCATCAACGTATCTAGATGGCGAGTACTAACGCGGATAGTTTCGATGCGGTAGGAGGAGGGGGAGTGGGGAGTGGGGAGTGGGGAATGGGGAGTAGGGATTGCTCCGTTTTCCTCTTGCTCTTGATTTCTTTTAAGGGTATTGTTTTTTACTTTATTTTTAAAATTAATACAGTTGACTTCTGACCCCTGACTCTCATTCTCTCCCGGATCTCCCCCTTTTCCCTGCTGCGCTCCCATCAATTCGGCTAGAACAGAAAAGGTATCAACCCTGGCAGGTTCTCCGGTGACGGCTTCGTGAACAAGTTTGCGGATGGTGGCGATCGCATGGGCGAGGCGTTCATAGGGCGTATCTGTTGTACCATTGCCCAACGAGGATGCAGGGTTTTCTTGTTGCTTGAGTTGAGTCAAAATATGCTCAATCTGATGCGCCAGAGTGCCTACATCTTTAACTCCCAGCATATTGGCATCGCCTTTAAGAGAATGCGCTTCCCGCATCATGGCTTCCAGGACAGCCAGATCATCGGGATGGTTTTCCAGATACAGCAATCCATCATCTAGGTTTTGCAGGTGTTCTTCGCTGGCTACTTTGAAAACGTCTCTCAGTTCTTCATCATCAATCATCATGGTGTTAAATCCTATCTTAGACAACGGCTTTTAGTTCCTGGGCGGCATCATTCAGCCGTTGGGTGCCGACTTTAATTTGACTGATGCCAGAGGCGGTTTCTCTGGCGGCAATGTTGAGCGAGTTCATGGCTTCTACCACCTGTTGAACTGCGATCGCCTGTTGATTGGAGGTAAGGGAAATTTGCTGACCATTCAGCGCGATCGTTTTGATGGCATCCACAATCTTTTCTACGGTTTTCGTGCCTTCATTAGTCACCATGACGGTGGAATTAGTCGATTTTTGAATGTCTACGACCAGTACATTAATTTTTTCAGCCGATCGCTTACTCTGGTCTGCCAGTTTGCGAATTTCGGCAGCAACAACCGCAAAGCCTTTGCCATGTTCCCCTGCTCTTACCGCTTCCACTGCCGCGTTGAGCGCCAGCATATTAGTTTGGCTTGCCAGGTCACTAACAAGGGTGGAGATCATGCCGATTTGATTGGTTTGTTCGCTCAGGTGGAGAATTTGGGCGGCAATGTCGCCTACTTTTTCTCGTAGGCTCGATTGGCTAGACTGACCCTCTTGAGTGCGACCGTCTACCAGCAACAACACCTGCCGCGCCCCTGCGGCTGAGGCTTCTGCTTGTTCGGCAGACTGGCGTGAGGAAGCCGCTAATTCATCCATTGTGGTGGTGGTTTGATTGACAGAACTGGCTTGTTGGATTGTGGCGCGTTCTTGCTGCTCGATCGTTGTGGCAATTTCGGTTGTAGAAGTTACGATCGCACTGGCTGATTCATTTATCCGTCGAGCAGTACGGCTAATTACCCAGATGCCAATCAAAACCGACAACAGCAAGGAGAGTCCAGTCGCACACAGGATGGTTAGCTTGAGCATATCGAGCGCTGCTTGCTGTTGCTTGGCGGCCATGATCACATTCTGATCTTCTCGCCTCTGAATTTCATCGATCGCACTTGTCAGGTCATCAACCATACTGCGGGCATTTTCGTGACTCCAGGTTTCAACAGCTTCCTGAACCTTGCCCTGATTAACTTTGGCAATCAAATCATCCTCGACAACCATCAAATTATTCAGCAGCCCCTCTAACCTGGTTAACGACTGTCGCTCTTGCTCGGTTCTAGCAAGCGACATGAGCTTTGATAAAAGTTCCTTGAAGCTTTTTTGAGATTTTTGGTATTCCTGAAATGATGTCTGATTTTTTTCTAACAAATAGCCCCGAACTGACTTAGAACCGCTTTGCACATTCGTGGCAAGGGCATTAATCGCGGAATTAACGTTATAGGAAGAAACTAAATCTTGCGATCGCTGGCTCACAAGGTTGATATTGAAGAATATCAGCCCCGCAGAAATTACCAACGCCAAAATGGGAACTGCATAGCTGCCCATAATTGAGTATCTCAGTTTCCAATTTCGCTTACTTTCCATCTTGTTATCTCTTGTAAGTGAATGAGTTCGGGAGTTCCAGATATTGCTTTCATTTGCACACTTAGCGATCAGACTTTTGAATCAAGGGAAGATTAGACAATACTCTGTAGTCTGGAGGCTGCGTCATTAAGTTGGTGAGTGCTAACACGAGTCTGACTGATGCCACTGGCTGTCTCTCTAGCAGAGCTATTGAGTGCATTCATTACCTGTAAAACTTGCTGAACCGCCGTTGCTTGCTGATTGGCGTTGAGCGAGATTTGCTGAATATTCAACACCATACCGTTGACAGCATCGGTGACATTGGTAAAGACTTGCACCGTCTGCTCAGTCATTGCCGCCCCCTGTTGGGCAGTTTTTGTGCTTTCATCTGTCATCACAACGGTTGAGTTGATGGCGGATTGAATGTCATTAACCAGCCCATTAATTTTTTCAGCTGATTTCTTACTTTGGTCTGCCAGTTTGCGAATTTCGGCGGCAACGACTGCAAATCCCTTGCCTTGTTCTCCCGCCCGGACTGCCTCCACTGCTGCATTTAGCGCCAGCATATTAGTTTGATTTGCCAGGTCGCTCACTAACCCAGAAATACTGCCAATTTGCTTGGTTTGTTCATTCAGGCGCAGCATCTGGTCTGCTACTGCACTGACTCTGTGACTCAAGGCTGCCATTCCTTCCAGGGTGCGGGTCAGTGAATGATTGCCTTGATCTGCCAAATTTAAGACCTGTTGAGCGCTGGTGGAAGCAGTGGCTGCTTGCTTGGCAGACTGTTGGGCAGAGGCGCTGAGTTCATCCATTGTGGTGGTGGTTTCGCTGACCGAGGTTGCCTGTTGGGTGGCAGTGCGCTCTTGTTGCTCGACCGTAGCGGCAATTTCATTGGATGAGGAGGCGATCACGTTAGCGACCTGGGTAATCGGTCGCACAATTCCACGGGCAATGAAGAATAACACGAATGAGCCGAATAGGATCGCGATCGTGGTTCCTCCCAAGGAAACCAAGTCTGCCACGAATGCTGTCTGCTTTGCTGTCTGTTGCCTATCAGCCAGCAACCGCTGCTCAACCTGCATCATTTCTACCAATTTGGCCCGAATCTCATCCATAATCTGCTTGCCTTTATTAGAAAGGATCAGATTCATGGCTTCCTGGCGTTTTCCCTGCTGCGTCAACTCAATGGTTTCAGCAAGTTCTGCCATTTTGTCTTTTGCCAGTTGCTTGACCTGATTCAACCGTGTAACTTGTTCTGGGTTGTCCTGAATCAGCTTGTTGGCCTCATCAAAGGTTTTCTCAAAATTGGCAACGGATCTGTTGTAAGGCTCCAAATAGTTCGCCTTTTGGGTGAGAATAAAGCCACGCTGTCCGGTTTCGGCATCGAGCAGAAACTTGGTAATATCCTCCAGATTTCCCTTAACCTGGTAGGTATGGCTGATCCAACCATTGGACTCCACTAACTTGTTGGTCGTGAGCTTGGAGACAATGCCAATCACAATCATGACTACAAATACCGAACCAAACCCCAACGTAACAACCCGACCGAGCTTGAAATTGTATTGCATATTAGACCTCTTCATTGACAACCAACACTTCTGAAGTCAGCAGTTTGGACAAATTGATGATGCTCATCATCCGATCGCGATAAGGTGCGACACCCTGGAGATAGTCGTCTTTGGCAGAATGCAGGGCAATTGGAGCCGTGGTCATTTGGGAAGGATGAATATACGTCACATCAAAAATGTCATCGACGGCAATACCCGCCACTCGTTGCTCTAGACGAACGACAACGGCTTGCTGATGCGATGGGCTACTCCCCCGCACCCCATTCATGGGCAGATCGACTACATCATTGATGTTAATTAAGGTGACAATTTCACCCCGCAAGTTGATGTTGCCAAGAATGTGCGGCGGACAGCAGGGAATTGGGGTAATTTTGTGAATCTCAGTAAACTCATGTACAGTTTCCAAGCCAAACCCGAAGTATTCACCCCCCAACCCCACAACTGCCAGAGGCAAGAGCCACGCCGAATTCTCGTTATCAATCGAACACCGGAGAGCTTCAGTTCGCTCTTGAAAAATCTGTCGCTCCTGGGAATTGAAATGATCGTATAAGCCTTGATTTAGGGCTGAATCAGATGGGTGTTTTGGTTGGTCATTGACTGAGCCGTTGTTAAAATCAGAATTTGGATTGAAAGCGGTTTCCATAAAGGCGTATTGCACCAACAGTTCAGGATTGAGCAATGTAACGATGCCCTCCTCAACGTTGGTAATGCCAGTCACCAATCCATCCGGCAAACTTTCTTTTGACTGACCACACAAATTAGCAAAGATCCGATCGGATGCGATCGCTTGCACGCTATCTACTTGACTGACGATGATTCCGATTCGTTGAGTCTGCCACTCCAGAACAATCATGCTGTCAGTCAATTGAAAGGGGGGACGTGCTTGTTCTAAACAGTTATATAAATCCATCACGGGCAGAAACTTCCCTCGCAGGTTAATCACGCCTAAAATTGTGCTGGGAGTTTTTGCGTAGTTTACCGCCGTAGGCATCGCAGTCACTTCTGGCAGAAAGAAGAGTTCTTGCACGGCTGTAGCTGGAATGCCATAGCGTGAGTGATTGAGGTTAAATATTAAATAGGATTGCTCGTTCATAACTGGTTTAATTTAATTGCTTAAGAACGTGTGCTTTTAATTCGGCAGTGATTTGCTGGTTATTAGAATCAATCGCTTGCTCCTGGGGTAGATTTTGCAAAATTTCTAGAAGCGATCGCCAGATTTTTTGAGCCTGTTTTACATTTCCTTCTCGCTCATATATAGAACCCAATTCCAGATGAGCAGGAACAGAACTGGGAGTGAGATAAATAATACGTTTTAAAAATAGTTTTGCGCTGTGATGATCTCCTTGCTCTTCAGCAATTTGAGCCAACAAATAATAGGGTTCAATGGCCAATGGGCTGATCTGGAGTGCTTGCTGACACGCCTGATTTGCCTGGGAGTAATCGCCAAAATTCGCGTAAGCTTCTGCCATCAAACAATATGCCTGAAAGTGTTGGGGAACAAGAGCAATCAGTTGTTTCGCTATTTGAATAACATCGGCATAAGCTTCTTGAGTTAGTGATTGCTTGGCTGCATCCAAGAGGCTTTGCTGAGTGTTTGCGCTCCTCCAGCTTGGGAGAGCAGGGTAAGAAATTTCGGTTTTCCTACTCTCAAATTTGGGAGTAGGGATTAGGGGATGTAGGTCTTGGATTTTCTCGCAGAGTTGGCCACACCTGTGATAAGCCGCAGATTGCGGAAAATTTTTGACTTCAAACGGTTCAGTTTTTTGTCCGTGTAATTCTGTATGACCTGTCAGGAGAAACCCTCCCGGTGCCAGAGAGTAGTAAAACTTGTTTATAACTTGTGCGATCGCGTTGAAGTCAAAATAAATAAACACATTGCGGCAAAGAATCAAATCGAAATCGTGAAGGCTGGATGCGTAAGTGGGATAGCTATCCTGCATCAGATTTCCAGGTTGAAATGTCACCATTGCTCGAATAGCAGGATCGATTTTCCAACCTTTTTTGTGCGATTGAAAGTAGCGACTTTTGATCTCTGGAGTGCTTGTCCGAAAAGACCAATCGCTGTAAATTCCTTGTTGAGCCAGGGCGATCGCGGGTTGATTAATATCTGTGCCTAAAATTAGAATGTCCCACGCCTGATTGTCGGGGATCAGTTCCTTCACCAGAATGGCAAGTGAGTAAGCTTCTTCACCGGTCGAACACCCGGCACTCCAAAGCCGTAATGTCGGCCGATCAAATTTTCCATTGTCTGGGTTGCAGTGAGTTAAACTAAGCTCTCGTTTGCGCTCGATCAACTCTGGGAGCAACTGATTTTTGAGCAGGGACATCTGCCCCTGATCCCGAAAAAAATAAGTTTCAGTGACAGTGAGTAAAGAGATTAGTTCTTGCCACTCTGTCGCACTGGGAATTAATTGATTTGTTGCCACCAAGAGATGATAGTAATCATTGAGTGACGATAATCCCAGCGCCCGGATGCGAGTTAAAAGATTTTTCTTGAATGTATCTTGATACTGTGGTTGGATGTGAATGCCGAATGTATCAGCAATCAGACCAACTATCTGTACTATCTGTGACAAACTAAAGTCATCACTGCGTTGAGGATTGGGTTCAAATAAAATGGAGCGATCGCTGCTTATTTGATTCATCACTACATAGTTTTCGGGCGGATAGGGTTAGGGTTCCCATTTCAATCTCTTGATTGGGATTTTCCTGATATATTGCATTAATTATTTAACTACCGTTACATCTATTTGATGACATCAGCCTGAAAACAGGGTTTTATGTATATCCCCTCAAAAAGCAGGGCTGCTTCATTCCCTTAGGGCTTTTTGCTTCACAGAATTTTTTATGAATTTAATTCGGTACATCCTGCAATACGATAAAGATATATCGATGAGAAGTATCTATATGCCAGAACAAAAAAATTACATTGCTTTTAGACTGACAAAAGATAATGGTAACTTTAGGAGTCAAGCACAAAAGTACCTGATAGTGTTACAGATCACAACTGGTAACAGTGAAATTAATTAAACTTACAAAGAAAAGGGTGTGGGGTGTGGGGTTTAGGGTGTGGGGTATAGAAATAAAAAACTTTAGTTCTGGGTCTAAAGCTCAGTTTAAAAAAAGAATTGTATTGAGACGCGAAGCGCAACTTGCATTGCGTCATTGTTTCAATCTCACGTTTTTAAACGTGGGTCCCCTACACCCTACCCCCTATCCCCTACACCCTCTGAATTCTAATTCTTCTAAAAAAACTTATGCAACACTTTTTATTAACATGGCTTGGTACTGCGGTAGCGTTATTAATTACTTCTAGAATCGTTGATGGTTTCGTTGTCAATAACTTTGTTGTAGCCCTTGTTGCCGCACTAGTTATCGGGCTAGTTAATGCCTTTATCAGACCAATTTTGCGTCTTTTGACATTTCCTATTACCTTACTCACCTTTGGTTTATTTACATTTGTGATCAACGCTTTAACCCTTTGGTTAGCAAGTGCCTTAACTCCTGGTTCTGGTTTTGAGATTCGGGGCTTTTTACCTGCTTTGTTAGGTTCAATTGTGCTAGCTGTCGTTTCTAGCATAATTAACTATTTTTTGAGAGTTGTTGACTAGAAAAATTAGTCAATTGTAATACTCATATTTGAGGCTTGGGCAACAGCTAGCGTTACCGCTCCTGGTTGCCCTTCTAGCTTGAAAATCTGTTTGGGAACTAAGAGTTTCACTCCCCATGCTTCTGTGCTACTAAAAGGGGAAGCAGTTAGATTAGCTGCAAGAATAGCAGCCGCCTCTGCTACGCTAGGTGTACCTACTTTGTGATCGGGAATTGTGGCAGGGTTGGGGACACGCACAGAGCAAAGGATTTCCGCAGCAAAGGTTTTTAGGGGTAGATTGCGTAGACGACAAAGTTCTATTAAACCAACTTCCAAGGCTTTAGTGTCAATGGTAGCAATCCCTGCGATCGCACTTTGAAAAAGTTGATTTTCTCGAAAGACTTGCTCAATTGCTTGATCGATCAACTGCCATGAGGTTCCTCGTTTACAACCGATTCCTACCCATAAAACCTGTTGCACTTAGTGTATTTCCTTATTCAATTCGTCAGGATTTGGTTTACTCCAACAGCCAACCAAATAAATCTCCTACTGTCAGCCTCAACTCACTTGCGAAATCTGGCACAGGGAGTAAAGCTTCTAGTTCATCCAACATGACTGGCTGTTGATTGCGGATGTACACAAATACCGTTTGTTCTTCTGGATCAATCAGCCAACCCATTTGTGTTTCATAATTCAGGCAATGCAGAATATTCTTTGTAACTTTCGTTTGTCTTTGGTCAGGTGATAGAATCTCGATAGTCCAATCGGGAGCTGCTTGGAATACATTGGCAACTTGACCATTTTCATCACGAGGAATTTTTTGCCAAGTAAACACAGAAACATCTGGTACTATTGACCTTCCACCAAAAGTACACCGCAGTTCTGGAAAAGCACGAGCAATTCGTTTAGGCTTGACTATTGAGCTAATGGTGCTAATCATTTCACCTCGGATTGTACTGTGCTTTCCCTGCGGCATAGGTTTTTGAATAATTTGACCATCAATGTATTCACTAGCGGGTTTCGTTTCTGGTAACATTAGAAACTCTGCCAAAGTTATGTTTTTTGATGGTGTCCGTACCATTTGCGATCGCCTCCAAGTCCAGCAATTCTGATTAAAAAACCGCAAAGTACACAAAGAAAAAATCAGTTTAACTCTTACTCTGCGTACCTTTGCGCTACCTCAGCGTTCCTTTGCGTTAAAAAAATTACATCCTCTCCAATACCTCAATTCCCAACAACTCCAATCCCAGCTTCAGAGTTCTAGCAGTCAAATCACATAAAACCAAGCGTGATGTCCTCTGCGGTTCCTCCGCCTCCAACACCTGAACTCCCTGATTGCGATCGTAAAACTGATTAAACTTTTTACTCAGTTCATACAAATACTCACATAAACGATTGGGCAACAAATCTTGCTCTACACTACTAATAACTTCATCCAGTTGAAGTAAATATTTTGCTAGAGCTAATTCTGTTTCATGCTGTAACAAAACAGCATTGTTTCCCAACTCCTTAAAGTTAATATCACCCTTGCGGCTAATGCCCTGAATCCGCGCATAAGCATACAGCATATAGGGTGCAGTATTACCTTTGAAATCCAGCATTTTGTCGTAGCTAAAAATGTAATTACTGGTGCGGTTTTGGCTTAAGTCTGCATATTTAACTGCACTAATCCCAACTACTCTAGCAACTTCATTAATGAATTCTTCCGTTTCTTGGCGCTCTTCTTCTTGTAACCTAGTTTTTAGGTCAGCATGGGCACGAGAAACAGCTTCATCTAATAAATCGCGCAACCGCACAGTATCCCCAGAACGAGTTTTGAACTTTTTACCATCCTCTCCTAACACCAACCCAAAGGGTACATGCACTAATTCCACATCATCGGGAATCCATCCAGCTTTGCGTGCTACTTGGAAAAATTGAGCAAAGTGGTTTCCTTGTCCAGCGTCTGTTACATAAACTATCCGCTTTGCTTGATCCTTTTGAATCCGGTAGCGGAGGGATGCTAAATCTGTTGTGGCGTAGTTATAGCCGCCATCTGATTTCTGCACAATTAAAGGTAAAGGTTCACCTTCTCTATTTGTAAACCCTTCCAGAAAAACGCATTTTGCCCCCTGGTTTTCTACCAGTAACCCCGATTTTTCTAAATCTTCCACAACGCCAGATAGTAAAGGGTTATAAAAAGATTCCCCACGTTCAATTAGCTGAACATCCAACAAGTCATAAATTACTTGAAACTCCCGCCGTGATTGTTCACACAGCAGTTTCCAAGCATGGAGTGTATCTTCTGCGCCTGCTTGTAATCTGACGACTTCTTGCCGCGCTGTTTCTTGAAAAGCTGTATCTGTATCAAACCGTTGTTTAGCTTTGCGGTAAAAAGAGACTAAATCACCAATATCTAAAGCATTAGCGGTGGTAAGCGCGTCTGGGTAGACTTCCCGCAGATAGGCGATTAACATTCCAAACTGCGTACCCCAATCACCCACATGATTTAACCGCAAAACATCGTGTTTTTGAAATTCTAAAATCCGGGCGATGGAATCACCAATAATCGTAGAACGCAAGTGTCCGACGTGCATTTCTTTGGCAATATTCGGACTGGAAAAATCCACAATTTCTTTTCTTGGCGTTTTCGCGGCTGGAACTCCCAATCTGGGATCAGCTTGTATATCGTTCAGTTGTGCTTCTAAGTATGCCGTTTTCAGTTTCAGATTGATAAATCCTGGCCCAGCGATTTCTGGCGGTTCGCAGATTTCGGATACATCTAGTTTCTCAACGATCGCACCCGCGATCGCTCTTGGTTGCTTTCCTAACTTTTTACTCAAGGATAAAGCCACATTCGCCTGATAATCACCAAATTTAGGATTGCTAGCAGAAACCAAAATTGGATCTACTCCAGCGAAGTCAGCGCCAAAGGCCGCGACTAATGCCTGCTCAAGCTGAACTTTTAGTTTTTCTTGTGTAGCGTTCATATATAAATTTTATCTGTGAGAGAGGGAATGTAGCTCTGCAAAAGCTTGATTATTAACTTTAGCATTTCATTTTGAGCCACTCGATTGATGAGAAATATTTTTGTCCATCTACTTACCAATGCCAAAACCCATGACAAAATGACGGACAGAATTGCGACATAATTGTGTTTACTTTGCTTTTTCAATAAGGCACTCTATCTGTAACAGAAATTTTCCCTGTAGAGATAAGTAGTAACATGAAAGTACGTGATGTAATCAAGCGAGTGGAAGCTGATGGTTGGTATCTTGATAGAACTAAAGGTAGTCATCGACAGTTCAAGCATCCTGATAAACCAGGTTTAGTTACAGTTCCAGGTAAATTGTCTGACGACTTAGCCCCTGGTACTCTCAGTAGTATTTGGAGGCAAGCACAATTATAAGGAGAACGGCAATGCATTACGTAGTGGTGATTGAAAAAACGGATAGTAATTACTCTGCTTATGTGCCTGATTTACCCGGTTGTGTAACTACAGGTGCAACCTTAGAAGAAGTCAAGCAGATGATTGCAGAAGCTATTGAATTTCATATAGAAGGAATGCTAGAAGATGGTTTACCTATTCCTAAACCTACAAGTATCGCTCATGAGGTTGAAGTTGCAAACTACAGCAAAACATAATTATAGGAAACCACTAAATTAGCTCTAAACAATCCTTCTAAAATATTTAAGTCTATGTAAAATGCGATCGCACCGCACTTTTAGGTTACATAATTCATTCACTGTGTAGCAGCAAGTCACACAGTAAATGAATTAAGGTAGAGAAGATGAAAGAATCGAGTTGTATTGAAGCTTCTCAGCTTCCGCCCAAGCAAGGCACAACTGACGGAAATGATCGCCCCGCACCTCAAAATTCGGGTACTGATCGAAACTCGCACAAGCCGGAGATAGCAACACTACAGGCGCTTGATACTCCTTGGCTAATTCCGCCGCTTTGGGAACTGCCCTTTCCATAGTTTCCACAATATGGTAAGAATAGTACCCCACCTCTTGGAGACGTTGGGCAAATGTGGGTGCAGCAGAACCAATCAATAACACAGCAGCAGCTTTGGTTTGTATTTGTGCTAGCCAGCCAGTATCATCTCCTGCTTTGGCTTCTCCACCAGCAATTAAAATCGCTGGACTTTTTACAGATGCTAAACCAACTTCAGCAGCATCGTAGTTGGTGGCTTTGCTGTCGTTAATGAATTCAATATCTTCCCAAGTGCAGATATGCTCCAAACGATGAGCAACGCCGGGGAATTCAACAATAGCACGCGCGATCGCATCACGATTAATTCCCGCTAATCGTGCCGTTGCTACTGCCATCAAGAGATTTTGCTGATTATGTTCTCCCACCATCCGCAAAGTCGATACTTTCACAATCGGTTCTGGTGCTGAGGTTGCAGTCAATTTTTCCACAACCCAGTCGTCCTCGATGTAAAAGCCTTTTTCGCTAATCAGGAAATCTTTTCCTTTGACACTTGTCCAGTAGGCATCAGGCCAAGCACTTAAACCTTGCTGTCTCAAGTAGGGATCATCGCCATTGAACACTTGTAACTCGGATTGATGCAATAGCTTGGCTTTGATATTGTAATAATTCTCCAAAGTCTTATGGCGACTAAGATGATCCGGTGTGAAAGTCGTCCAAACACCGATACGGGGTGCAAGAGAACTCGATGATTCTACTTGATAGCTGCTAATTTCCGCAATCACCCAATCAATAGAATTTTGGATTTTAGATTTTGGATTTTGGATTAGAGTTACCTTATCTTTTTCCCTATCCCCCTGTCCCCTATCCCCTGTCCCCTGTCCCCTATTAGATAGGGCAACATCACAAGCGGCGTAGCCAATATTACCGCAGGCAGGTGCATTTAAACCCGCTGCTTGGAAAATGGCAGCAATTAAAGCTGTGGTAGTAGTTTTGCCGTTAGTGCCAGTAATTCCTACCCAAGGTAGCGATCGCAAATTTCGCCAAGCGAGTTCCATTTCGCCAATCGTTTCAATACCTAATTGGCGTGCCTTGATTAATACGGGAATATCCCAAGGCACGCCAGGACTAACGACTATTAATTTGGGTAAATTAGCACCATTCAATTCTAGGGATTGGCCTAGTTTCACGGTTATTTGATCGGCAGCGAGTTCTTGTTGTTGTTGTAGGAGGGTTTCGGAGGTGTTGCTATCACTTAGCTCCACCTCCCAACCTTCCCGTTTCAACAATCTCGCCGCAGCAACACCGGACTTTCCCAATCCAATTACAGTAGCTCTGGACATAGATTGCAGCAGAGTGTCCCTGGTTAAGCACTCCCTATAGTAGCGTTTATTGGCAAAAATTACACAACTTTTTGTTGACCTACGCTACAGATTTTTGACGATCGCACCAAAGTCAGCTAAAACACGGGCATGATTGCGAACTAATCCAAGTAAGTGTAATCGATTACGTTTGATTTCTGGATCGGAGTCCATAACTAAAACGCTATCTGGGCCATCAAAGAAGTTACTAACTGTAGGGGCAATTTTGGCTAGTGCTGCTACTAACAGTTGATAATTCCGTGTCTGCTGTGCTGCTTGAGTTTGCGGCACTGATTCGATTAAGGCATTATACAAAGCTTCTTCAGAGGGCTTTTGGAATAATTCTTGACGGACGACAGTTGTCGGTTCTAGCTGTTTTGTATCCAAATCACCTTGGGCGGCTAATCGTGTGGAACGGTTAACGGTTTCGTAGATGTTATCTAGGGTACTGTCGTTGCGGATTTGTTGTAAGTATAAGGCGCGATCGCGGACATCCAATAAATCTTTTAACGTCCGTTCTGTGTATTCTGGGTCATTTTCTCCCAAAACTGCATTTACCAAGTCGTAATCAATCTGTTTTTCTTCTTGTAGTAAAGTGCGGATGCGTTGTAAGAAGAACTCTTGTAATGCTGCGGTTAATGATGCCTGATCTTTGTGATATTTTGCTGCAAAATCTGTCGCTATTTGCGCCAACAAATCATCTAAGTTTATCGGCAAATTATAAAACCAAGTAACTTTAACTACAGCATTAGCAGCCCGACGCAAGGCGAAAGGATCAGAGGAACCAGAGGGAATTAAACCTAAACCAAAGATACTCACCAAAGTATCTAATCTATCTGCTAAACCGACAATTTGACCCGTGAGGGTTTCGGGGAAATTATCACTGGCTCCTGTTGGCAAATAATGTTGATAAATTGCCTTTGCTACTTCGGCATCTTCACCACTGGCTAAAGCATATTTTTCTCCCATAATGCCTTGCAATTCCGGGAATTCATACACCATTTGGCTGACCAAATCTGCTTTACATAATAAAGCGGCACGTTGGATTTTTTTGCTTTGATTTTCCGCTAATTCTAATTGGGTGGTTATTCGCTCCGCAATCTTAACTACTCTATCTACCTTGGTACGCACCGAACCCAATTCTTCTTGGAAAGTGACTTTTTCTAATTGTGGTAAAAAGCTTTCTATTGGTTTAGTTAAATCAGCTTCGTAGAAAAATCTGCCATCAGCTAATCTGGCACGAATTACCCTTTCATTCCCGACGGCAACAATATCTGATTTATTGGGATCAGCATTAGAAATGGTGATGAAATTGGGCAATAATTCTTGCTGGGAACTATCTGGTTTGAATACAGGAAAATAACGCTGATGAGTAACCATGACTTCAGTAATTACCTCAGTTGGTAATTCCAAAAATTCTGGTTCAAATTTACCGACAACTGTAGAAGGATATTCTACAAGGTTGGTTACTTCCTCTAATAAATCGGGGTAAATTACTGTATACCCACCTAAATTCTCTGCTACTGCCTTTACTTGCTCTTTGATAATATTTGCCCGTTCTTCTGGGTCAACGTTGACAGATGCAGACTTGAGGGCGGTAACATAATCAGTAGCTTGAGCAATTGTCACAGGTTCAGGATGTAAAACCCGATGACCTTGAGAAATGCGATCGCTCTGAATCGTTTTAGAACCATTTACTAATTCTAGAGGTAGCACCGTTTGATCTAACAAAGCTACCAGCCAGCGAATTGGTCGGGAAAACCTCGCATCCCCATTTCCCCAACGCATCAACCGCTTACCTTCTAAACCCCAAATCCACTGGGGAACAAGTTCTGTTAAAATTTCCGCTACAGGACGGCCGGGAATTCTTTTTTGCACAAAGACAAATTCGCCTTTGTCAGTGGGGCGAAGGAAGAGTGCATCTATTTCCACACCTTGCTTTTTGGCAAAGCCGATAGCAGCAGGAGTCGGTTGACCATCTTTAAAGGCGGCTTGGGCAGGGGGCCCTTTAATTTCTTCTTCTCGGTCTGCTTGCTGGGATGGTAAACCTTTAATCAATACCGCCAAACGCCGGGGAGTACCGTACACCTGAATACTTTCACCCTGAAGGCTGTTTGCTTTCAAACTTTGGGGAATCCGCTCTTGCCACTGTATTAAGGCATCACTGAGAAAGCTTGCAGGTAATTCTTCTGTACCAACTTCTAATAGAAACGCAGGCATAGGTCACTGTTTTCAACTTTGCGTAGCTCAACTTTATCAGTTATTATCAGGCGATCGCTCGTGATTTTTAGGTTACTAGAGGGAAATTGACGAGTACATTCATCTGTAGAGACGGCGATTTACCCTTGTCTCTCTGACGTGTCAGTTTTTTAGACGCGATAAATCGCGTCTCTACATGAGGGGTTTCTGGCTTATCCCAATACGCTTGGGATAAAACTGGTGACTTGTGTATACACCGTAGCTTTTTAAGGGTGAAACCGGAATCAAAGTCTCCCAATTTATCGGGAGATTTAGAGGGATCTAAAACTTTTGATACCAACAAGAGGACTTTTCAAACATCCTCTTAGATAGACGTAGCATTTTTTCCAAAACTTCATCAAAAAAGAATTTTTCTTCATTGATCTATTACATTTGCTAGTGCTGTTTAATGCAGTATTTACTTATACATATTTCCATCATAAAGTTAGTCTTGCTTGATGCATTGATATCTGCATCATTTCAATTAACTTTGGAGTTATGATAATGAAAAATATTTTCGCCAAAATCGCCACAATGACAGCAACCAGTGCTGCTTTGACTGTTGCGATCGCTGCTGGTGCTAACAATCCGGCTCAAGCTATTGATTTCAAATTTGACTGGCTAGGTAATGCTGGTTATTCAGCATCAGGTTCATTCAGCTACGACGAGACTACAGCACCTACAATTATTTCAGAAAGTGGTAGTGGAGCCACTAACTTTTTACAATCCTTGAATGTCTCTTTCTCAGACCCATCTAATAATCCTCTTGGAACTTATAACACCGTTACTGCTGGGGTGTCAGAATCTGATTTCTTCGCTTTCAACTTTGATACTTCCACTCAGTCCTTGTTTGGTTCCCTGAATGTGGGAGGAGGAACGGGAGTCATCGGAGAATACTTCTTTTCTGGAACGGTTGGCGACTCTTTATTCTTACGTCAGGATGTCGATCAACAGGGAACATCAATAACATTAGATCAAAATTCTGGTTCTATTCATGTATACCAAATCCCTGAACCTGCTTCTGTGCTGGGTTTACTGGTATTTGGAGTATTGGGTGTAGGCTCAACTTTGAAGAAAAAGCAAGCCTCTTGCTAGAAAGTAGGGCTTCCTAGTTAGAGGTTGCCAATTTTAGTTTAATGAATTCTTATTTCTTCGTTCCCATACTCTGATGGGAACGAAATAACAATGGGAAATCGAGCTTTTTTCGACTTGTGTATACCACCGTAGCCTTAAAAAGGAGGGAATGAGAGCAAGAGTGTTTAGGTTTGCTTAGATATGCTTAGATAGACGTGGCGTTTTTCCAAAACTTAATCAAAAAAGAGTTTTACTTCATTGATTTATTACATTTGCTAGTACTGTTTAATGCAGTATTTACTTATACATATTTCCATCATAAAGTTAGGTTGTTTGATGCATTGATATCTGCATCATTTCAATTAACTTTGGAGTTATGATAATGAAAAATATTTTCGCCAAAATCGCCACAATGACAGCAACCAGTGCTGCTTTGACTGTTGCGATCGCTGCTGGTGCTAACAATCCGGCTCAAGCTATTGATTTCAAATTTGACTGGCTAGGTAATGCTGGTTATTCAGCATCAGGTTCATTCAGCTACGACGAGACTACAGCACCTACAATTATTTCAGAAAGTGGTAGTGGAGCCACTAACTTTTTACAATCCTTGAATGTCTCTTTCTCAGACCCATCTAATAATCCTCTTGGAACTTATAACACCGTTACTGCTGGGGTGTCAGAATCTGATTTCTTCGCTTTCAACTTTGATACTTCCACTCAGTCCTTGTTTGGTTCCCTGAATGTGGGAGGAGGAACGGGAGTCATCGGAGAATACTTCTTTTCTGGAACGGTTGGCGACTCTTTATTCTTACGTCAGGATGTCGATCAACAGGGAACATCAATAACATTAGATCAAAATTCTGGTTCTATTCATGTATACCAAATCCCTGAACCTGCTTCTGTGCTGGGTTTACTGGTATTTGGAGTATTGGGTGTAGGCTCAACTTTGAAGAAAAAGCAAGCCTCTTGCTAGAAAGTAGGGCTTCCTAGTCAGAGGTTGCCAAATTTAGTTTAATGAATCTCTATTCTAGCCCCAATCGTTCAGGGAACTGGTAAGTTTATCATCCAACCTAACCAGTTTGCGATCGCTCGAATACTTATAAACACGAGTATTCGAGCGATGATAATCAAAAATATTTTCGCTAAAATCGCCCTTACCACAGTGATCAGTGCTAATTTTCGTGTTGCGTAGGTTTGGTGGTGCTAATAAGCGAGATAAATCCAATTCGCAATTCGCAATGACGCTCGAAGACTCGCTAACGCTGCGCTAACGCAATTCGCAATTAAACTCAGCCCGACACTAGGGGTGGGGTTTTACCTACCAAGAGAATACAAGGATTTTTTTTCGTGCGAACGCTACCGCGTAGCTTGCTTTTCCGTAGGAGTACGCGCCACTTGCGGACAAGGTTTTGAACATGAAGCTTTTTTGATAAAGCTGAGATAAAGATGTTGATTTCAAGTTGACGTTGCGATGCATTGCAGTTTTTTGCAGTCACAGCTTCAAACACAGTAATGTTAAAAACTAAGTGCCTTTGAGCTACTGAAAAAAAATCGGATGTTCACCCATGAATGGAATACTGATTACTTGGTTAAAAATACTTCATGTGCCAGTTTACAAGGCGGAATGTGGGTTATATGCATGATATTTAATATCATGTTACAATCCTTTAAGTGTAAATTTAATAATTAAATTCGCTTTTAAATAAGTGAATAATTATTACTATATATGTTATGTCAATTTTTTATGAAGCTGCATATATTCGATCCCCTCTAGCCTAGCCCCCCTTAATAAGGGGGGAACCGGAAAAACATCTATCAAAGTCCCCCTTTTTAAGGGGATTTAGAGGGGGATCAAGATATATGCAACTTCACATTAAATTGGTATTAGAAGAATTAAATAATTGAACAGTCCAAAGTTATTAGTTAACCCTGGTAAGTTTTGACTGCACTGTTAATGGATTTCATCCTAGTAAAAAATTAATAGATAACAATTAATAACTGTTAAAATTCACCTATAAAATCCCTAACCAGTACTTATCGCAATTATGATTTGAAAAAATCATAATTAATCATAAATTAAATAATTAAAGTAGCAGACCCTACTGAAATTAGCAATAAATGCGCTTATCTCAGGCTGTCTTCACCAAATATATAAATAATAGCCCATGCACATTCTGATATATTCCTACAACTATCATCCAGAGCCGATTGGAATTGCTCCATTAATGACTGAATTGGCAGAAGGACTAGTAAAGCGAGGTCATGAAGTGCGGGTGATTACCGGAATGCCCAACTATCCTGAACGCAAAATTTACGATGAGTATCGAGGTAAGTGGTACGTCACTGAACAAACAAATGGTGTCACCATTCAACGAAGTTACCTCCGAATTAAGTCTAAACCTAATCTCGTAGATCGGCTATTACTAGAGTTGAGTTTTGTGTTTACGAGCTTACCCCAAGCCTTTAAAGGCGGACGCCCTGATGTGATTATATTAACAGTCCCGCCTCTTTTAGGTACTTTACCAGCAACAATATTTGGTTGGTTATACAACTGCCCAGTAGTTCTAAATGTGCAAGATATTTTACCAGAAGCTGCGGTACGTATTGGGTTATTGAAGAACAAATCGATGATCCGAATTCTTGCGGCCCTAGAAAAATTTGCATATCGGACTGCACACACTATTAGTGTGATCGCCGATGGGTTTCGTGAAAATTTAGTGAATAAGGGAGTACCTGTTAACAAAATTGTTTGTATTCCCAATTGGGTGAATGTAAATTTTATCCACCCTTTACCGAAACACAAGAACTCCTGGATATCTAGCCATCAACTTGATGGAAAATTTGTAGTACTTTATTCGGGCAACATTGCTCTAACGCAAGGTTTAGAAACAGTAATAGAAGCAGCAGCTTCCTTACGTCATATCAAGGATATTGTCTTTGTCATCGTTGGCGAATCAATAGCATTGCAAAGGTTGCAGGAATATTGTCTTTTAAATGGAGCAGATAATGTTTTGCTGCTACCGTTGCAGCCGCGAGAAAAACTACCCGAAATGCTAGCAGCATCTGATGTAGGATTGATTGTGCAAAAGAGCAATGTGATTTCGTTCAATATGCCTTCAAAAATCCCACTACTCTTGGCGAGTGGTCGCCCGATTGTGGGTTCAGTTCCTGCTAATGGTACTGCTGCAAAAGCAATCAAACTCAGTGGTGGTGGGATAATTGTTGAGCCAGAATCGCCTGATGCAATGGCTGCTGCGGTGCATGATTTATATGCTAATCCGGCTCTAGGGACAAGGCTAGGTAACGCAGGAAGACAGTTTGCCGAAGAGAACTATTCTTTGGATCAAGCACTTGATCGGTATGAAGGGCTACTTTTTCATGTTGTTGCTAACCGAAAATCATCTGTGGGTGTCTTGCAAAATTGAATTCCAAGAAATCAGTTGTGGATGGTTGAAGAGGGCTGGAGACTAGTACCGCAAAGCGGAAGTCAAAATGAATACAGTGTAAGCGTTTTGTTGATTTGGAATGGGTGGTTTATTTCCGCCGCGCTGTACTAATTTTTGTAAAAAAAATTAGGATGCTCTCTTAATTAGTGAACATAAGCTACTGCCAAGATAAAAGCATAATTAGGAAAAATTAAATCACCCAAATGGGTGAGTTAAAAGTCAACCGATCGGGTGACCTAAGTGTAGGAAGTTGAGACTGCTAAAAAATAGGAATCTAGAGAACACTGATTGATTGCACGTTGTTCTTGATGAGGATAATTCGATGAAACATGCAACCTTGCTTAATAAAGCTGAATTAATAGCGTTGGCGTACTCCTACAGAGAAGCAAACTACGCGTAGCGTGTCGCAGATAATCCTCTTTAAGAGTTGGCATCGCTCCATATTCTTCTCCTCCCTAAGATCAGTATTCGCTACGGCTTAAGAGCGATAAACTCATTTGTAACTTATATTAACCTTGTCTTTTATGTGGTTATAATGCAAGCAAGCACTTGCAAACGCTTATGGAATACTCAGCATCAAGGACGGCACAAACTCGCGCGTGCTTGATAAAGGCGGCAACTAAGGTGTTTGCAACAGCAGGTTTAACTGAAGGTACAACGCGAGAAATTGCTCGTGTTGCTGTGGTCAATGAGGTAACTTTATTTTGTAATTTCCAGAACAAAGAGCAACTACTAGCTGCTGTGATTACCGAAGCGATGCCAACTCTTAAAGAGGCTTCTCTTTCAGAGACGCTAACGCGAACGCCAACGGCGGGCTACGCCTACGCTTTACAGGTAGAAGCCTTAGCTCATCACGAAGACTGGACTCAAAACTCATACATTGATCAACCGGCAAATTGTGGCGCGAACAGGTTGTCTTCAGATATAGGTTTAAAAGCATCTGTAGATAGTTTCGCGGGTATGTTGCTTCACGGTATCCTGCGTTTTAGCGATATCCCCACCACACTAGAGTATAGTCGTGAATGCTACATGAAAACTTGGGTCAATTTATTTGTGCGCGGTATTAGCACTTTGCCATTGTAGGAGGTAATAGGTTGCGCTAAATAGCTTTCAACAAGATAAACCGTGTTTTCTCCCTGAGCTAAGTATTGGGTTTGTACTGACTAAAAAAGTTTTATAAATTACACTTTAAAAAATTGATAGGAGCTAACTAATTGTACAAAATAACCATAATGTACTGAACGATATTTGTACATTTCAGGTGCTAGACAACATGAGCGATCGCCCAAATAGCCAAATATATATTTGTCACCAACATCAAGAAAAAAGGGTTAAAAACTATTCAAACAATTCTTTCTTAGCGAAAAGTAGATTGCCCAAGTCTAAATCCACAAGACGAGAAACCGAAGATGTCCCATTCTGAGTTCCCTGATTCTCCCCTGCCCGTTGAAATAGAACAGCCTGTTGTCACTGATTCTAGTCAAGAGTCCCCCCCAAAACTAGAGCGATCGCCTAAACCACCTCAAAAACGGCCTTGGGCTTTGCTGTTGGGAATTTTCCTGTTGATCGCAGGTGGTGGTTTTGGTTGGCGCTGGTGGCAAACTAGTAGTGCTAACAATGCACCACCTGGTGGGGCAGCGGCTGGTCAACCTATGGCAATCCCCGTCAAGTTAGCAACTGTGCAAACTGAAACTGTCCAGGAAAGTTCGGAGTTTATTGGCACCTTAGAGGCTCCACGTTCGGCAATCATCAGACCACAGGTTGACGGACGAGTTACCCAGATTTTCATTCAAGAGGGCAACCGTGTTCAACAAGGGCAAATTATTATTAGCCTGGAAAGTGATAGTGTTCAAGCACAATTACTACAAGCAAAAGCTGGACTAGCACAAGCTCAAGCACGTCTTGCTGAATTGCAAGCAGGTACGCGACAAGAAGAAGTTGCCCAAGCTAGAGCGCAGTTAACCCAAGCTCAAGCTCGTCTTCGAGATGCCCAATCAGGATCGCAACCACAAGAAATTGCTCAGGCTGAGGCTCAAATTCAATCAGCTAAATCTGATGTGGAATTAGCACAATCACGAGCCAAGCGCTATGCACAATTGAGAAAAGAGGGCGCAGTTTCTCAAGATACCTTAGAAGGATATGTCAAAGAACAGCAAAGTGCTGAAGCTGCTCTTGTCGTAGCCCAAAAACGCCTAGACCAACTCCGCCAAAGCAGAAATTATAGTATCAATGAGCTATCTGGAGCCTTAGAGCAACAGAAACAAAACTTAAGGCAACTAGAAAATGGTTCCCGTCCAGAAGAAATTGCCCAAGCGCGATCGCAAGTAAGTCAAGCAGCAGCCCAAGTCCAAGCGGCTCAAGTCCAACTGCAATACACAAAAGTTCTAGCTCCTTTCACTGGCATTGTTGGTGATATTCCAGCAAAGGTGGGAGATTATGTGGAAAGAGCAGACCAGCTAACTACACTGACTAGAAACGACTCTTTAGAACTGAATATTTCTGTTCCTCTAGAAGAAGCTAAAAAGCTACGCTTGGGATTACCAGTGCAAATGCTGAACGCCCAAGGTCAACCCACGGCAAGGGGTAAGGTGAGTTTCATCTCTCCAAATGCAAGTTCAGATTCGCAGACAGTTTTAGTTAAAGCCAACTTTGGTAATTCTAGAAATCAATTGGTCAATCGCCAGACAGTGCAAACCAAAGTGATTTGGAACGAACGTCCAGGAATTTTAATTCCAGTTACAGCAATATCTCGCCTGGGTGGGGAAACTTTTGTGTTTGTCGCTCAAGCGCCAGCAGAAAAACCTAAACCTGGAGCGCCTAACCTAGTAGCTCAACAAAAACCTGTGAAATTGGGAGTTATTGAGGGGAATAATTATCAAGTTATCGAAGGACTAAAAGCTGGGGACAAAATTGTTGTTTCCGGTATTCTCAACCTAACTAATGGCGCTGCCATCACTCCTGCACCGGAACAAGTGGGTAGTCGGAAGCTTTAGTTGAAGATGGGAGATGAGGGAGATGAGGGAGATGAGGGAGCAGGGGAGGCAGGGGGAGCAGAGGGAGATGAGGGAGACAAGGAGAATAACGCCCAATGCCCCATGCCCCATGCCCCATGCCCAATGCCCAATGCCCAATGCCCAATGCCCAATGCCCCATGCCCAA
>NZ_JAYGHD010000040.1:0-31020 GCF_034932245.1 Nostoc sp. UHCC 0251 | reverse complement strand
ACCTTGTAGAGACGTAGCACTGCTACGTCTCTACATCCATTTTCGGAGATGTCTATTCATCCAACAAAGCCAAATAAAGCTCCAAACCCAGTTTCTGTAACTTGTTTAGAAGTTGGCTGAAATTTTTCTTTGACCAGTTTCATGAAGGAACTTTAATGTAAAGAATAGTTACTAAATAACCTTACTATGTACTCGATAGTGATACCTTTTTGAGCTTGATATATAAATCAGAGTTGATTTTTGAAAAAACGACCTATTCTAAAGCTTATGTATAAAAAAATTGCTATTCCTATTTTAAGTCTCATGTTTGTAACACTCATGCCTAATGTGGTAGCTGCTGAGACTGTGATGCAGAAAGTAGCCAGAACAGGGGTATTAACAGCTGGTACGAGTAGAGATGCACTACCTTTTGCCTATGTGGATAGTCAAGGAAACTTAAATGGCTATTCTGTAGATATGCTGACTCTGATTAAAAAGCAATTAGAAAAAGAACTAGGAAAAAAAATTAAACTGCAATTAGTTGGTCTTAGCCCCTCTGAGCGGATTCCTAAAATAGTTAATCAACAAGTTGATATTGTGTGTGATGCTAGTAGTTTTACATGGAAGCGAGATAAAAAAGTAGACTTTTCTGTTAGCTACGGTGTGACTGGAACCCAATTATTAGTTAAGAAAGGAAGTAATCTAGATTCCCCTGAATCCCTTATTGGTAAGAGAATTGGGGTGCTGGCGGGAACCACAAATGAGCAGGCGATCGCTCGTGTACAACCTCAAGCTAAACTGGTATATTTTAAAACTAGGGCGGAGGGATACACAGCTTTGCAAGAAGATACTATTGATGCTTTTTCATCCGATAGCATTCTTTTAGAGGGATGGTTGCAACAGCAAAAAAATCCAGATGCTTTTGCAATCGTACCCGGTCGTCCCTATTCACGAGAAGGTATCGCTTGCATGGTGCCAGAAAATAACTCGAAATTCTTAGATACAGTCAACTATTCTCTGGTTAAGTTCATGCAAGGATTCGTCAATGGTAATCAGCGATATGTCGCTATTTTTGACCGTTGGTTTGGGCCTCAAAGCGCTGTAGCGCTCAATCGAGATTTACGTGATTTGGTAGTGGAAACTATGCAATTGGTCATAGAATTTCGTGAGGAAATTCCCAAAAGTGACCTGTGATATCGTGTCCGGTTAAAAAGTTATCATTAAGACCGCAGTTCTTGCTGGGAGCAGGGGGAAAGAGGGTTTCCCGATTTTTGCACAGATGTGGGAATTATAACTAATTAGCCGGACATGATATGAAATAATGGGCTTTCCCCACAAAATTATCTAGCTAACTATTCGTAACAAGTTTTTGCACAACCAAACCTGAAAATTAATGCCCAATTCCCTATTTTAAGTAGGCCGAAAACTTTTGCAATGTCTACAAAACAGTAATTAGGATTTACGCATAAAGATTCTCTGGGAAAATTGGGTGTAAAGTTTACTATTAACGTTGCCAATCATACATTAATCGTCCATGACGATCGCGCACAAGTTCCCATTCTCCACGACGATATGGTTGTCCATGATAACGTACAGAACGATAGCGTCGTCTGTAATGATGTCTTCGATTCCGCTGGCGTTGATAATAATATTGTCTGGTTCTTTGCCGTCTATGGTAACGTCGTCGAGTCCGTCGGTGAGCTAACAAAAGCTCTTCACTTTGCTCCCCAACTACTTTTGTCTGTGCGTCAAGACTCTGTTCATTAAGAACATTATTTAGAGTATTATCCTTGGCTTCAGCCAAAGTAGGTGGATACATGAAGGCTAATAGCAGGAACACTATTGAGGATAGCTTTTTGAAACGGATCACGTCTTTGCTTTTCCTAAAGTATTGGTAATCATTTTATTTAATACTTAAGTTGAGCAACTATATAGTTCAGAATCCACAAAATTGAGTAATGTGAAAGTAATAGATTTACTTATATTAAATGTGAAAAAGTTCGAGTTTAACAACTTTAGATCAACATTTTTTTAATTGCTTGAGGTCAGCTTGTTTACGGGTTTGACTTTCAACTACTATCCAACGTGTATGTCGCCATAATTGCTACAACATGAGGCGATACGGTATCCCAGTAATAAACTAGAGACAAAAGAATCTGCTTATTTCGTTGTATATGTCACAAAAATATCCTTTTTCATCTCTACTTCTGCTGGGGCGTCTGGATTATAAGCTGGTGATGATAAAAAACTAGCAAAAGACGGTAAAGGAACTCCAGTTTTAGAACTACATGAGGGATACAATAATGTATAAAATGGTTCAGCTACAGAAGGAATACCAAGTTTAACGCCCATAGCAGTTGCTAATGCCTGAGCACGACTTTGAGCGTCTTTCATAGCTGATTGATAAACTGAACTCTGCAAAGCTTGACAGTCATTTACTGCATACTCAACGCCTACGTTTTTGACAGAAAGATTTTCAATTTGGCTCGTTGTTTTGTTCGCTGTAGCAACAATTTCCTGGATGCGATCGCGTGTTGGTTTTTCCAGTTTTACCAATATCTTGGCGTTATCTGCACTGGGATTAGCATTAATTTGCACTTGAATTTTATCAGCCCTAATTCCTTTTGCAACTAGGCTATTAACTACAGGCTGGAGAGTTGCTTTAGTTAGGGATTTTGGGTTTGGTAAAGATTCTGCTGCTATTTTGTAATTTAAGAGTAAAGTCCGTGACGACAAACGACGGGCTTCAGGTAGGGCTGATGGTTGCGTTTCTAACTGATCATTGCTCACTTCCCTACTGAATACTAATTCAATATCGGCTGTATCTGCTGGCACTCTCACCACCCCTTGACCGATTACCATTAATGAATGGCGATCGCTTGCTGGTGGATAAAATAATTGGGCATTAGTGACTTTAGGTGTTAATGCTCCCACCCCGATAGTCACAGTCATACTTACTAACATTAGAGCAGTTATTTTTCTCATGTCCTGGGAATGTCCTTTGAACCTAGTAATTGTCAAAGTTTACACCTCAAGAGCAATATACTGAAAAAATCTTGAGCTATTCCCACGCCCTTGACACTGACTTTAGTCGGGGGATTAGCTCAAAAATTAAAAGTTCACTGCGGGCATTACGATATCTCAGCAGAGAGCTAAATCTTGTTAAAACTATTAACCAAACCAGTGAGAGGGTTCACAAGCTGGTTGAACTGTTTCACAAACACTATCGCTAATCCAATCTGACTTTTCTTGAACGATTAAACAAATGCCTTGGTGAATCAAATTCTGGAGGTGTAGTTGCTGCTCTAAAGGTTTCCGAGGCAATTTGTAGTAAGCAAAGCTTCCTTCTTCAGCCTCCGCTAGCGGAATATGTCCATCAGACATGGCGCTGTAGAAAGACGGAATGCGGTTGAGGACGAAAGCAATTAACTCTTGGCGTAAGTCAGGAATTGCAAAGGCTTGTTGATATGGATGGTATGGATATGTATCCAAAACGCTTTCAATTTCTCCTACTATTGATTGCTGTGTTAAATTGACTACCGTTTGCATGATTTTTAAACTCCTTTTTTAATCCAGTCAATGATTGGTGGAGAAAACAACTTTTTTAGATGGCAACTTCGTCATGACAATCAGTTAGAAATAATTTAACTGATTGGATGAAATAGACCCTAAAGCTAGCCTTTTGTCTTGGTAGAATATCAAACATTTAGCTTTGCTTCTTTGAGTTAAAAGTTATACTGCTTCACAGTATGACTTATTAAAACAGCGTCCCTAAGCTGGTAATTTGCCGACATTTTATATTTATAGTCTTAATTATTTCAAATTTCTGCTTTTTTGGCAGAAATCTACATAAAATGCAGCATTAAGGCTAGGGGATCAAGATTAACCGCAATAAAACAACTTAAATTATGAACAAGTTTTTAATGAAGTTAACCTTTCTTGGTAATTCACATGACTTTTTAGAGTTGCGGCACAATTTGCTGTTTCATCTAAAAAACTTATTTGTTGCACGTTGAGTTATTAAGTCATCAAAATAGCAACTCACTAGAGGGCAAAATCAGTCTAGCGACAGATGAGGGGATCGGACAAAAACGTTTAGAAAGTTCACATTATCTAAAGGTAGATGACGCAACTGATTATTAATTTCATCAGCCGCAGCTAATCCAGAAAGCATCGCACCTTCAGCAAGATTGCCGCCGCACCAATCACCACAGCAAACTAAAGGTAAGGGAGTTCCGGCAGATAAAAAAGCTTCGTGCCAAGGATGGCTAGGAAAGGCATAACGCCAACGATGTACTTGCATCCATTCAGGAGTATTCAGCCAAGGAAGGAACAAAGATTCAGCTGCTCGTTGCAACATATACTGTCCGGCAGGTTGTAAATCCTGGGATTCTAGATGGCGTTGGGCGAAATCAGCGCTACTTTGCACTACAAAATGTGGTTGTTGAGGGTTAAGACGCTTGCTGCTGTCTAAACCAATCCATGCTAAATCGATATCATCCACAAAAGTTAGAGCTTTCCACTGAGGAAGAGGTTGGGAAGTGGGAAGATATCCAGCGATCGCACTAATTGAGGGATAGAATTCTACAGAACGCAATTTATCAAGAAACGCTATATCCAATACACTTTCACCCAAAGGTTCCAACAGCATCACAGCTTGGGGTGCAGGAATGGCCACGACTATAGCTTTTGCAGTTAATTCTTCGTTGCTAGATTCGAGAGTCAAACGCCAATTATTTTCGGGAGTTGGGGTAATCGCAATGACACGTTGATTAAGTAATATTTCTAAACCTGGGGCGAGGGATTTAGCGATCGCACTCATTCCTTCAGGTGCAACATATCGCGGACTGCGGTTGTTGGGTTCAGATAAAGGAGCACCTGCTGTGAGTTCGTAAACCTCCTCTGTCCAAACTTCAAGGATATGGCGCGATCGCAATATCTCTACAAAACGTCTAAATAATTCACCCTTTGGCTTCAGGTAGCAAGCCCCATGATCAGCGCAAGTTCCATGCAAGCGGCGTGTAGCCAGCCTTCCTCCTAAACCACGGGACTTTTCCACCACTAGCACCGAATATCCAGCTTGACTTAACTGCTGGGCGCAGACTAAACCGGCCATTCCGGCACCAATCACTGCAATATCAGTCATGAGTTAATATTCCCTAGTCATTGGTTATTTATTAGTCATTAGTTATCATCAAAGGACAAAATTACTACTAATGACTGCTGAAAGCTAATAGTAGAATAAGGTACAGAAAGCTGCACGGAAGGGAGGATGGGAAATTGGATGAAATGAGGGCGGCGCTAGAGTTAGCGACCGAAGAGGAATTGCAAGATTTAACGGCAATTTTATTTAGTCGTAAGTTCAATCCCCTAGACTATGTACACACACCCGAACCCATCGAAGTACAAAGCCAAGACCGCAAAGCTTGGTTAGACGCACTAGAGGGTCGCTTTCGCTTTTTGGCGGCAGATGGGATGACAGTATTACGGGGACGCACAGGCCAGGTAACTTACCGAGAAGCGTTAGTTCAAGTCTGTAAGTATCTAAAGATTGCTTATTCTAATCAGCTGGCAACCATTGATTTAGAAGCAGAAGTATTTTTGCATCTGCTAGGACAGGTGTGGAAAAAATTGCCTGAACAGGAAAAGCAAAAATTGACTGTACAGATACAGCGTCAGCTTGTCAAATCAGAACTCAAACAACCGCTACCACTTTTATTGCAGCGTGACCCCTTGGGGTTACTTTTCAAAGGCGGTAGTGCGATCGCAGTTACTTCCATGCTCCAACCACTTGTACTTAAGCAAATTGCCCGTCAATTTGCAATCCACTTTGCTACCTATGAAGTTGCCAAACAAGCTGCGATTAAAGGCTCACAAGCCGCTACAACCCAATTCCAAGGCTATGTAGCTATGCAAATGGCGCAACGGGGTATGACTGTAAGTGCAGCTCGTTATGGGGCAGCCCGCACTATGTTTGCCGTGATTGGGCCAATGATGTGGACTTGGTTTTTTGCAGATTTAGGGTGGAGAGCGATCGCTACTAACTACGGTCGGGTCATCCCTACTATTTTCGCTTTAGCTCAAATTCGCCTCACTCGTGAGGAATGTTGGGAGCCAGCTTGAACAAGGTTTTTGACTATTTCAAGTCTCGTTGGCAATCTTCTTGGAACTACTCTCTATGGGCACTGTTAATCTTCCCATTGAGTCCTTTATTGGGGGCTGTGACTCTAGGTTTTGTATCATTAATAACTTGGCTGAAACAATACCGCAAAATTAGTCGCCGCCCTCTCAACTGGGGATTTGCCCTTTTGAGTGTATTGCTGATTATCAGTGCTGGGTTCGCCGATGACAAGACAGCAGCTTTCCTCGGCTTATTTAATTTATTACCATTCTTTTTATTTTTTGCTGCCCACAGCGCTCTGATTCAAACATTTACCCAATTACGGCAAATGGCTTGGATTTTGGTGATCGGTTCCATGCCGGTAGTAATTATTGGCTTGGGACAGTTATTTTTAGGCTGGAGTTTGAAATTAGAGATTTTGTGGGTTGTCCTAGCTTGGACAATCAGACCAGGAGGAAATCCGCCCGGTCGCATCGCTTCACTCTTTTTGCACGCTAACACCTTCGCAGCTTATCTAACAATAGTTTTCATCCTTGCTCTAGGGTTGTGGCTAGAACAATGGCGATTGGGTATTAGTAAGAATTCAGTCCCCTTTCTCTTCCTAACTGTGGCGGTAATCACAAATTTCATCGCCTTGATTTTCACCAATTCACGCAATGGGTGGGCGATCGCTATTTTTGCTTGTTTAGCTTATGCACTCTACCAAGGTTGGCGCATTCTTGTGGGTGGCGTCGTTGCGATCGTTTCTAGTGTGCTTTTGGCAGCTTTTGCTCCCTCGCCAGTAGCTCAATTTTTTCGTCAGTATGTTCCTGCCTTCTTTTGGGCAAGATTAAATGACGACATGTATCCAGATAGACCAGTCGCTTTAATGCGAAAAACTCAGTGGGAATTTGCCTGGTATTTAGCTCAGGAACATCCTTGGACTGGCTGGGGGTTACGCAGTTTTAGTGGACTCTACAAAGCCAAGATGCAGATTCCCTTAGGTCATCCCCATAACTTATTTTTGATGTTATCTGCTGAAACTGGTTTTCCCAGCGCTCTTTTATTTTGTGGCTTAGTCGCTTGGATTTTGATTACAAGCGTCCAATTACTACGAAAGTCAAAATATATAAATACAGCAGACAGATTTATATTTTTCAGTTATCTTCTAGCTTTTGTTGGTTGGGTTCTATTGAATACAGTAGATGTAACCCTCTTCGATTTTCGTTTGAATGTGTTTTCATGGTTAATTTTGGCTGCTATTTGTGGAGTGGTACATCGTTATAACGAACAGCACAGGCTTGCATCTCATCCAAATTAGTCAGTAAATGACAAACAGCAAGTTAAAATATCCATTAGATAATTTTCAGTGTATGCACTGGGGACATTTAGAGTTTCAAGTTAATAAGATTACTATATTCACGTCTGTGAGTGTGACTAATACCTAATTAGTCACTGTTGCTGATTGTTGGGAAGGTGTAGGGACAACCCTTAGGGGTTTTCCTGCATGACGGGCATCTCTTGTAGATGCCCTTTTGTATATCTATTATTTTTCTTCAGTTAAGCACAATTTTAAAAATATTGAATTTGACGGAATATCTGAAAAATTTTTATCTTTTATAGAGGAATATAAAACATGGTTACTGAAATTAAGCTAGGTCTTTGTAACCCGCCAGAACCTATCTATTTGCATGTGAAAAGCGGAGAATTAAACGGAGAATCGTACCTATGGTATAACTACGATATAAATAATGATCAAACTGTTCCTGTCCACCAAACAGGGCTAACTGGGTATATATCTGAACTGAAATTAAAAACGACAGAATTCAAGGGAAAGGACAACGTTAAGTTACACATCGTTGTTAGGGCGGATGAAGTTTATGTTGTTAGGACTGGGATAGAAACGAACTTTGCTAAAAGTTTCCTTTTAGCTGCATCATGTGTCCAGGACTTTTCCAAGCCCCTGATTATCGCTGCAATTGCTGGAAAAGAGAATGTGGTTTTTTGTAACCTCTACGACGCGGCGACTAAAACCAGAATTCGCTCTGAATGGAACAAAGATGCTGATTGGACATCAATTATTGATAGTGTTCAAAACAAGTTGCAGACATCTCAACATTCCCATATTGCCTCTGGAGAGCCAATACTATTCTAGAAAAGTTGGGGCGTTGCTGATTCCATGTATGAAAATAATTTTGCATAATACCAAAATCCTTGTAGAGACGTAGCACTGCTACGTCTCTATTTAATATCGTTCAGTCCATTTAAGTGGACTTGGGCTATGAGCCGCTGAACTTTATTTCTGGGCGGGATGTCGGTAAGTGTGACAATTTAACTCTGACAAAAATCTAGGTAAAAGAGTTGAAACTTATATGGACAGCACTTGTGTTTACACCTTAGCCTAAAAGGAGAGAGAGCAAAATTGTACCTTACTGGGTCGAGAATCGCTATATGCAACCTCACAGGTAATCGGTGCAAGCTCTCGGTAAAATGGGTGTGTCGGTAACGAAAAAAAAGACGCATCTATAACCAACCTTATGCTCACAACAGCTAATTTTCTTCAGTACACCCAATGGTCAGGTATAGCTACCTTGGTATTTGCTGCCTTAACAGTTTTGGCTTTTATTCTCAAATGGGGTTTCCGCTTTCGCCTGGTGGGTACGACTGGCTTTATGCTGGTGCTGACAAGTGGTTTATTTGCACTCTCGATAGTCCCTTTGAGTCGGACTGTGATTCCAGGAGCAGCCCGATACACTCTAGTTTATGACAATGGGTCAACCCAAGCGGTGATTGCCACATCACCTCAAATTACGCCCACACAATTAGAAGCAACTTTACGTCAAGCAGTTAGTAATTTGTTTTCTTCTGGTCGCTCAGGTACACGGCAAGAGGACAAGTTGACAGTTCGCGCTCGTACCATTATCCACCCGGAACCAGGGACTTCTGTACCAGTTTACTTGGGTGAGGCCAAGCGATCGCTTGTTTCTCGTGAAAATTCTGCGATCGCAATCGAAATTTACACAGAAAAATTCGCCCAATTACCAAAACCTACCGCTTAAGAGGCAGGGGGCAGGGGGAATTTTTCTACAAGTTTCTCCTTGTCCCCTCTGTCTCATGCAAAAGAACAAAAATAATTTACCTGTTATCAGGATGACATAATTTATTTTGTATTTACCGATACATTAATAGTTATTTTTAGATTAAAATATTCACACTTTTAGTGGTTACACTGTGGAAAAAAGTTAATTAGCGTGCGGATAATGGGTGCTGGCAGTTGTGATTTCTCAGTTGTTATCCTAATTACCACTGTTGACATTTTCACAAGTCTTTGCAGCAAATAAATCAGCTGTGGGGATGTACAGATAGATGTAAACCCCTACACACCTATCTGTAGTTGGAATGGCCATTATTGACACATTATTCAGTTCTCAATGACTTTTCTTGAGAATCTGAGAGTGGTAAGTTAATTAATTATACGGTTATTCAAAACTTTGATAGTTCGGAATTTCAGGCTAATGAACATCACAGATTCAAGCAACGTCGTCAAACTGCTTAACCAGTTGGCGATGGGCTTTGTATTTTTCATTAGCTCGGTAAAACTTAGTTGAGCCAGATCCAAGCTTGTAGCCATCCTGAAAAAAGCGTGGCAACAAGTATCTTTGGCTGCAAGTCTATTAGATTAAGAAATATCAAGTTTTGGCAAACTAGATTATATGTCTAACCAACTTTCTACTCAACCTTCCTTGTCTACTCAAACCTCTAGTTCGTTATTTACGCTCACAGTTGCCCCTGCAAAAGTCATCCGTGGTTCTGGGGTGTTGCAAGCAGCCGCAGCAGAGATCGCCTGCTTGGGAAGTCGTCCCTTAATTGTGGCAGGTGAGTCTACTCTCGCCATCAGCCGAAAGAATTTGCAACCGATTTTAGAAACGCAACAGTTACATACTATCCAAGCTTCTTATGGTGCAGATTGCTGTGAAGCTAGCCTGAAAACTTTACAGAAAACGGCAAAAGAACATAAAGCTGATGTAATTATTGGCGTTGGTGGTGGCAAAGCCTTAGATACAGCGAAATTACTCGCACAGCAATTACAGTTGCCAGTGGTGACAATTCCGACATCAGGATCTACCTGTGCAGCTTGGAGTGCCCTGTCAAATGTTTATTCGGAAGAAGGGGCGTTTCTCTACGATGTGGGGCTGTCTCGTTGTCCCGATTTATTGATACTTGATTATGACTTGATTAAAACTGCACCACAAAGGACTTTAGTAGCCGGAATTGGTGATGCGATCGCTAAGTGGTATGAAGCCTCAGTGAGTAGCGGGCATTTGCAAGACACTTTAATTATTGCTGCGGTGCAACAAGCACGAGTTTTGCGAGATATCCTCTTGCAAAAGTCAGCCGCCGCGCTGAAGGAACCAGGTAGTGAGGTTTGGCGAGAAGTCGTAGACGCCACTATTTTATTAGCTGGGGTAGTTGGGGGACTTGGAGGAGCGCAGTGTCGTACAGTTGCGGCCCATGCCGTGCATAATGGTTTAACTCATATTTCAGGACATGGCAGTATTCATGGCGAAAAAGTTGCTTTTGGAATTTTGGCGCAACTGCGTTTAGAAGAAATGCTACAAGGCAATCAACTAGCCGCATCAGCACGGCAACAGTTGTTAAAGTTCTACACAGAAATTGGACTACCCCAAAAATTAAGTGATTTGGGATTGGGCAATATTACATTAGGCGAGTTGCAAACAGCCGCCGAAATTGCTCTAGTTCCTAATTCTGACATCCACCGACTACCATTTAAAGTCGCGCCAGAACAGCTAATGGCGGCAATGGTTTCCACCACTGCACCCATAGATAGTAGAGATATGAATCGAGTTTCGCCCAAGGGAATGAGTGACGAGGTTGAAGCATGAGTTTAGATTGGATTGTTCCAGCAGAACGTATACAAAAACTGCCACCCTATGTATTTGCCCGTTTAGATGAACTGAAAGCTAAAGCACGGGAACAAGGGTTAGATTTAATTGATTTGGGGATGGGAAACCCTGATGGTGCAACACCAGCACCAGTTGTAGAAGCTGCGATCGCCGCCTTGAAAGATCCCGCCAATCACGGTTATCCTCCTTTTGAAGGCACTGCTAGTTTCCGCCGGGCGATCACCAACTGGTATCATCGCCGTTATGGTGTGGTTCTCGATCCCGATAGCGAAGCTTTACCATTGCTGGGTTCTAAAGAAGGATTAACCCATTTAGCACTTGCCTACGTTAACCCTGGCGATTTAGTTCTAGTTCCTTCCCCAGCTTATCCCGCCCATTTTCGGGGCCCTGCGATCGCAGGCGGCAAAATCCACAGCTTGATCCTCAAACCAGAGAATGACTGGTTAATCGATTTAGCTGCGATTCCTGACGAGGTTGCAAGACAAGCGAAAATTCTCTATTTCAACTATCCCAGCAATCCTACCGCCGCTACCGCACCCCGTGAATTTTTTGAAGAAATTGTCGCCTTTGCCCGCAAATATGAAATTCTGTTGGTGCATGATTTGTGTTATGCCGAGTTAGCTTTTGATGGTTATCAACCCACTAGCTTGCTAGAAATTCCCGGCGCGAAAGATATTGGTGTAGAATTTCATACCTTATCTAAAACCTACAATATGGCTGGTTGGCGTGTTGGGTTTGTGGTGGGGAACCGCCATGTAATTCAAGGTTTACGGACACTAAAAACTAACTTGGATTACGGTATTTTTTCCGCCTTACAAACAGCAGCTGAAACCGCTTTGCAACTGCCAGATGTGTATTTGCATGAAGTACAACAACGCTACCGTACCCGCCGCGATTTCCTCATTAACGGGTTAGGAGAATTGGGTTGGGATATCCCCAAAACTAAGGCGACGATGTATCTGTGGGTGAAGTGCCCTGTAGGAATGGGTTCCACAGATTTTGCCTTGAATGTGTTGCAGCAAACAGGCGTTGTAGTTACCCCAGGTAATGCCTTTGGGGTTGCAGGTGAGGGTTATGTCAGGATAAGTTTGATTGCCGACTGCGATCGCTTGGGTGAAGCTTTACATCGCTTCAAGCAAGCCGGCATCCGCTATCAACCTGAAGCTGTAGTCTCTGCTTCACAATAGAGATAGCATAACCTTATCAAAATCTGATTCATGCAAACCCCCTCTGCTACTATTCCTCATTTAATTGCTGCTGGCTTTCATGCTCTTTCTGATCCACTCAGGATTAGTGTGCTGGAACTCCTCCGAAAGCGAGAATTATGTGTATGTGATTTGTGCGACGCCTTGGGGGTAAATCAGTCAAAACTATCTTTTCACCTGAAAACCCTCAAGGAAGCTGGCTTAGTTAACTCCCGTCAGGAAGGGCGCTGGATTTATTACAGTTTGAATCTGTCCCAATTTAGTGTTTTAGAGGAATATCTGGCAGATTTTAGCCATAATTCTGTAATTTCATCTGCCCGTTCCTGCTGCGATTAAGAAAGAGTTTAGAGCTTTAAGCCCTAGAAATGTCAACTACGACTGATTCCGTTGGCGCTGAATTAATTTATTTAATGCATCAAGTTTTTTTGATGAATTTTTATGTATAGTGCTATGCTTTATATTGACACATCAAGTTTTTTTGAAATGATATAAACATACTTTCAAAATTACCCATCAAGGTGAGGTCAATGAACGCAATAGCAAAGAAATTAGCTCTCGTATTTGGAGTTTTGGCTTTTGCGACAAGTTGCACAGCCACATCCAATTCATCTACTCAAACTCAGTCGTTGCCAAAGGTTACAGAAGTAACTGATGCGACAAAGGTGAGGGCGATCAAGATTGATGGTTCTAGCACAGTGTATCCGATCACCGAAGCGATCGCTAACCAGTTTCAACAAAACAAGGAGCAGTACAAAGGGCAAGTTGTACTAAACTTTTCCGGTACTAGCGCGGGGTTTAAGAAATTCTGTAACAAAGAGACAGACATCAGCAACGCCTCGCGTCCCATTTTGAAAGCAGAGATAGAAGCTTGCAACAAAAATGGTGTTAAGTTTATCGAGCTTCCTGTTGCCTTTGATGCGCTGACTGTTGCGGTGAATTCCCAAAATACCTGGGCAAAAGATATTACTGTAGCTGAATTGAAAAAGCTTTGGGAGCCAAATGCTCAAGGAAAAATCACTCGCTGGAACCAAGTGCGATCGTCTTGGCCTGATCAACCAATTAATCTGTATGGTGCTGGCGGTCAGTCTGGTACTTTTGATTACTTCACAGAAGCTATTGTTGGTAAAACCAGAGCCAGCCGCACTGATTACATCTCCAGTGAAGATGATCTAGTCTTAGTGCGCGGAGTCGGCACAGATCCTAATGCCTTAGGTTATTTCGGGCTTGCTTATTACGAAGACAACAAAAGTCGGTTAAAACCTCTGGCAATTGATAGCGGCAAAGGAGCAGTGTTGCCATCACCTGAAACTGTCGAGAAAGCTGAATATCAGCCACTAGCTCGACCATTGTTAATTTATGTTAATGCTCAATCTCTGCAAAATCAGCCAGAACTAAAAGAATTCGTAGATTATTACCTCAAGTATGCACCAATAACAACTAGTTCGGTTGGGTATGTGCCTTTACCTAGTGAAGCTTATGAATTGGCAGAAAAAAACTTTCAAGCTGGTAAAGAAGGAACAGTATTTGCAGGTAAGGAGCAGATCAACTTCCAAATTAGTGATTTGTTAAAGACACCACAAAAATAGTGGTTTAACTCAAAAATACTGATGTAAAAAAGTTTTGATAGGTTCGTAGTAAGCACTTTAGTGCTTAAAAAATTAAGGGCTGAAGTCCTTACTAAAAACTCACTATGGAATCAGTTTACTGCTACCCATTGATTTAAATAAAGGAAAACTGATGAGAGTACGTGTTGGTATCAATGGATTTGGCAGAATTGGCCGGTTAGCTTTACGGGCTGCGTGGGGTTGGTCAGAGTTAGAGTTTGTCCATATCAATGAGATTAAAGGTGGGGCAGTAACAGCCGCTCATTTGCTCAAATTTGATTCTGTCCACGGGCGTTGGACACCAGAAGTAGAAGCAGAAGCAGAAGGCGGCGATGGCTTTGCCAACGCCAGAGGCGAACGCATCCTCATTGATAGGACACCTTTAAGCTTTAGTGAACATTCCCAACCTGGTGAAGTTCCTTGGGAAGATTTAGGTGTTGATCTCGTGCTGGAATGCTCAGGTAAGTTTAGGACTCCCGCCACCCTTGACCCTTATTTTAAAAGGGGAGTACAGAAGGTAATTGTGGCTGCTCCGGTGAAGGAAGAAGCCTTGAATATTGTTATGGGAGTTAACGACCAACTTTATGAACCAGAAAAGCATCATCTGCTAACTGCGGCTTCTTGTACAACTAACTGTTTAGCTCCAGTAGTGAAGGTGATCCATGAAGGTTTGGGTATTAAGCATGGAATTATAACCACAATCCATGACAACACTAATACTCAAACCATCGTGGATGCCCCTCATAAGGATCTACGCCGCGCCCGGGCTACCAGTCTATCGTTGATTCCTACTACTACTGGATCGGCAACTGCGATCGGATTGATTTATCCCGAACTCAACGGCAAACTCAACGGTTTGGCAGTACGAGTACCCTTACTCAATGCTTCTTTGACAGACTGCGTGTTTGAAGTTGTACGGCCTACCACAGTAGAAAAAATTAACAGCTTACTAAAAGCAGCTTCAGAGCAAGCACCACTCAAAGGGATTCTGGGATATGAAGAACGTCCTTTAGTATCTATCGACTACAAAGACGATCCTCGGTCTTCCATCATTGATGCCCTTTCCACAATGGTGGTAAACGAGACGCAAGTCAAAATACTCGCTTGGTATGACAACGAATGGGGCTATGCCAATCGGATGGTTGAACTCGCCCGTAAGGTGGCTTTGAGTCTGAAGAATTAAAAAAGATTGGGCATTGGTAAGAAGGGCAAAGGGGAATGGGTAAGGGGGAAAAAGTTTATTTCTTCATCCTTTACCCTTTAACCTTTAACCTTTTCCCCTCTTGTTGCTCCCTTGTCTCCCCCACTTCCTCATCTCCTCATGACTTCTTCTACAGCTTCTAGCGCCAACTTCAAAAACTATATCCTAGTCACACTCGCATACTGGGGTTTTACTATCACTGATGGTGCCTTACGAATGCTCGTGTTGCTCTACTTCAACAACATTGGCTATACCCCACTACAAATCGCTTCCTTATTCCTGTTCTATGAAGTCTTCGGAGTTGTCACAAACTTTTTAGGTGGTTGGATTGGTTCCCAGTTAGGTCTGAAAGTAACCCTTTACACCGGCATCGGGCTGCAAGTTTTCTCGATGGTGATGCTTTCATGGCTCAATCCAGATTGGGCGCAGTGGATTGCAGTCGGTTATGTGATGGTGGCACAGGCATTTTCTGGGATTGCCAAAGACTTAACCAAGATGAGTTCTAAGAGCGCTATTCGGTTAGTAGTTCCCCAAGATGCCCAGTCGTCTTTATTTAAGTGGGTAGCAGTTCTAACGGGTTCCAAGAATGCCCTCAAAGGAGTTGGCTTTTTTGTTGGTAGCGCACTTTTGGCTTCAGTTGGCTTCGTCAACTCCTTGTGGATTATGGCAGCGGGACTGTTCTTGATTATGTTCACTGGGCTACTGTTGCCCAAAGGGATGGGCAAAATTAAGAAGAAAGTCAAGTTTAGCCAACTGTTTTCTAAGAGCCAAGAGATTAATATTCTCTCGGCTGCTCGATTCTTTTTATTTGGTTCACGGGATGTCTGGTTTGTTGTGGCATTACCAGTATTTCTACGGGAGATTTTAGGCTGGTCGTTCTATCAGGTTGGTGGATTCTTAGCTTGTTGGGTAATTGGGTATGGACTTGTTCAGTTTCTAGCGCCAACACTGATCCAGCGATTTGGTTCTGGCCGTCCGCCGCAATCAAAGACCATCCAGTTTTGGACATTTACCTTAGTTTTAGTTCCCGGTGCGATCGCTCTTGCTCTGCAAATAGGTATACCTGCAAATATTGCGATCGTTGGCGGACTCCTTATTTTTGGTGTAGTGTTTGCCTTCAACTCAGCAGTTCACTCTTATCTAGTGCTGGCCTTTACTGATGATGACAAGGTAGCGCTGAACGTTGGTTTTTATTACATGGCAAACTCTGGTGGTCGGTTGATAGGTACTGTCTTATCAGGTTTGATATATCAGTTTTTCGGATTAGTTGGCTGTCTGTGGACATCCATGTTCTTTGTACTAGCAGCAGCATTGATTTCTCTGAAGCTACCCGATCCCGAACCCAGCAAAGCAATCGCTTGGAAAGCTGGAGATGGAGATTAGGGCATTGGAAGAGGCAGAGGGTGCAGAGGAGAGGAATTTTCCCCCTGCTTCTTCACTACTCCCCACTCCCCACTCCCCAAAAATATTTCAGGCTTACATTTATGAGTACGAATTCGCAGCCGAATACAGCACAAGCAGGGAGTAATCTCAGTTTTTTTGAAAAATACCTCACCGTTTGGGTATTTCTGTGCATCTTGGCGGGAATTGCACTAGGAAGATTATTTCCACAGGTAGCGGTGACGCTGGATGCGTTGAGTCTCTATCAAGTGTCAATTCCCATTGCAGTATGTCTGTTTTTCATGATGTATCCGATCATGGTAAAAATAGATTTTACTCAAGCTAAAAATGCTATCCGTGCCCCAAAACCTGTAATTCTCACCTTGGTGGTGAATTGGTTGATTAAACCATTCACGATGGTAGTATTTGCCCAATTTTTCTTAGGTTGGTTGTTTCGTCCATTAATTACAGGGACAGAATTAATTCGTGGTGACGAAATAGCGATCGCTAATTCCTACATTGCCGGTACGATTTTACTGGGAATTGCTCCTTGTACTGCAATGGTGTTGCTGTGGGGTTATCTTTCCTATGGCAATCAGGGTCACACTTTGGTGATGGTGGCAGTGAATTCTTTGATGATGCTGTTTTTATATGCACCTTTAGGCAGGTGGTTACTGGCAGCAAATGATTTAATAGTACCGTGGCAAACAATTGTTTTATCAGTACTTATTTATGTTGGGTTGCCATTAGTGGCCGGAATGTATAGCCGTTATTGGATTTTCAAATATAAAGGTAGAGAGTGGTTTGAACGGAGATTTATCAAGTATCTCAGTCCAATTGCTATTACCGCGTTACTGATTACTTTGGTTTTGCTGTTTGCGTTCAAGGGTGAATTAATTGTTAGTAATCCCTTGCACATCTTGTTAATTGCCGTGCCACTATTCATTCAAACTAATTTTATTTTCTTGATTAGTTATGTGGCAGCTTTAAAACTGAATATATCTTATGAGGATGCCGCACCCGCAGCATTAATTGGAGCTAGTAATCACTTTGAAGTTGCGATCGCAACAGCAGTAATGCTCTTTGGCTTAAATTCTGGTGCTGCACTTGCTACAGTGGTAGGTGTTTTAATCGAAGTACCAGTAATGTTGATGCTGGTTGAAGTTTGTAAGCGCACAGCATTTTGGTTCCCACGAGAGCCGGAAAAGGCAACATTGCGAGATCCACGGTGTAATTGCTAATTCGTAATTCGTAATTCGTAATTAAATTTTGAAAATCTTACAAGGAGCAAAATTATGGCAGTTCTAAAAACTCATGTGGCTTTAAATGTTACTGACGTTGAAAAGTCTGTAGCATTTTATCGGGCTATGTTTGGTGTGGAACCGATGAAATATAAGGATGGCTACGCTAAGTTTGATATTCCCAGCCCAGCGTTAAATTTGACATTGAATCTGGCTCATAGCATTCAGGCTAGTGGTGCATTGAGTGCATTGTCTCACTTGGGTGTACAAGTTGAAAGTACAGAAGAAGTGCGATCGGCTATCCAAAGATTTACTGATGCAGGGCTAGCATTATTTACCGAAGATAATACTGATTGTTGCTACGCTTTGCAAGACAAAGTTTGGGTAACAGATCCAGATGGGAATCGTTGGGAAGTTTTTGTAGTGAAAGTGGGAGATACAGCGCCAGAAAATAATTTGGTGACTACAGTTAATTCGGCTGAGGTAGTCAAGGCTGCTAATAAGCCATGCTGTGCTTAGATTGATATCCTCACGCCGCTATATCAGATACTCCTGATATAGCGGCGGGTTCCTAAGATCGATCTATAAAAAGGGGAAGGAATTATGAAAAAAGTGATGTTTGTTTGTACGCATAATTCCCGCCGTTCCCAAATGGCAGAGGGATTTGCACATACATTCGGTGAAAATAAAGTTGCTGTTACAAGTTCTGGTTTAGTGCCAAGTGAGTTAGATCCTATCACTGTTGAAGTGATGGCAGAAATCGGCATTGATATTACTAATCAAACCTCGAAGCCTTTAAGTGATTTTAAAGCGCAAGATTATAATGCTGTGATTTCATTATGTGGTTGTGGTGTTAACTTACCCAAAGAGTGGGTGTTAAGAGATGTGTTTGAAGATTGGCAACTTGATGATCCAGCAGGGCAATCAATTGAAACGTTTCGCCGCGTTCGAGATGAAGTTAAGGAAAGAGTTGTAAAGTTAATTGATTCCCTCAGTTAATTGTGTCTTTTTTGATTTTAAAAAGATCGTAAGTTAGCTTGCAGGTTGCTACAACTATAAAATCAGGTTTGCGATCGCTTTAACTAATTTAGCTGGTTCCACAGGCTTGGTGATATGTTGCTCAAATCCGGCGGCGATTGCCTGTTGATAATCAGCCTCAGCTGCGTAAGCTGTAAGAGCGATCGCTGGAATCGTCCCTCCCATCTCTGGTAACATGGCTCTGATTTGACGCATCAGCATATAACCGTCTACTTCTGGCATTCCAATGTCGCTTAACAGCAGATTTGGTTGAAACTTAGGCATAGCTTGTAATGCTTCCACAGCCGATGCTGCCTGAGTTACTACCGCGCCAGACTGCTCCAAAATGAAAGCAATTAACTCTCGTGTATCACGCTCATCATCGACAAGCAAAACTTTCACCCCATTTAGATCAGGTGAATCATCAGGTTGAGAGACAATCTGGTGGCTATTTAGATTAATTTTCATCAGCGGTAGCGTGACTGTAAAGGTTGCTCCCTGTTCTTCGCCCAAACTTTCTGCCTGAACTGTGCCTCCATGTAACTCGACGATGTGACGAACAATAGCTAATCCTAATCCCAGTCCGCCGAATTTTCTGGTAGTTGCACCATCAGCTTGTCGGAAGTAGTCAAATACATGGGGTAAAAAGTCGGGGTTAATTCCCTTACCTGTATCACTGACTCGAAGTTGAGCCTGAGAACCAAGTGGCTGTAAACTGATTTCTACCTGTCCACCTTGGGGCGTAAACTTAATAGCATTGGAAAGTAGATTCCAGATAACTTGCTGCAAGCGACCGGAATCACCGGTTACGAGAAATTTTGGATCGCACTTTTGGGGTGCTGAAAGCGCAACTTGGGTTTGGGATTTTAGATTGTCAGCTTGCTTGTTAAAATCGATAGATTCTAAATTTCTGTGAGGATATTCTAATCCAGAATCTAAAATCGTAAATCGCAAATTGATAAATTTGGCTTGGGCAGCTAAACGTACAGTTTCTATTGCAGATGCGATCGCAGTTTCCAGATTCACAGGAGCAATATTCAGACTGAGTTTACCTTGCAAAATCCGAGAGACATCCAACAAATCTTCAATTAATTGAGTCTGAAGCTTGGCATTGCGCTCAATGGTTTCGAGGGCGCGAGTGGTGGTTGCTTCATCATACTTTTTAGTTTGCAGTAACTTCGACCATCCCAAGATTGGGTTTAACGGCGTGCGAAGTTCATGGGAAAGAACCGCCAAAAATTCATCTTTAATCCGGTTAGCCTGGACTAATTGCTCCTTTTGCTGCTGTAATGAATCCATCAACTGAGCGCGTTCCAGAGCAACCGCCACCTGATCGGAGGTTGCTTGCAGCAGGGCAATTTCTCCAGAAGTGAAGCGGGTACGGGTGCGACTGGCAAGGGAGAGGACGCCCAGCAGCTTTCCGCGAGCAATTAATGGTTGACCTGCATAGGCTGTGATTTCCAAATCACGGAGGATCTGGGCATTTGGATCGGTAGAGTGCAGCACATCGTTGATCACAATTTGACGGCGTTCTTGCGCCACTAGTCCAGACATCCCTTGATTAAGTTCTAGATATTCAATTGCTTGAAATACTTCATCAGTGATACCGTTCCAAGCTACTAACCGAAGTTTCTGTTTATTTTCGTGCGTCTCAATTAAATAGTGGAAATAAAAATGCAAATCCATTTGCGCCGAGAGTTTGTCAAACAAGCTATTCATTAGATCCAAGGGGCGCTCCGTTGAAAGCAAATCACTGGTTGTTTCAGAGAGCAACTTGAGTCTTTCAGTGCGCTCTTGCAAGGCAAGTTCAGCAAGCTGGCGTTCCCGAAGGACGCGTTCGCGTTCGGTGATGTCAACTGCAACCCCTCCTACTAGGCGTTGCCCAAATGCATCAGCAATAGGAAACTTATATACCAAAAATTCGCCGAGGGTGCCATCTATGCGTGGGGCAGACTCGATGGTTTCAACAACCTGATTCGTTTGGGCAACCATTCTAATTTTATCGAGGAAGGGTTGAGCAATTTGGGCTGGGTATAGGTCAAAAATGTTTTTATTAATTGCCTTATTTGTAGCTACATCAAATGTATTCAGATAAGTGGGGCTGAGGTAAAGTACACGTCCGTCTGCATTCGTAATCCATGCTGCGGCTGGGATATTGTCCATAAAAGCTTGAAATTGCTCTTGACTTTGACTCAGCGCTTTTTTAGTTTGCTGGAGATCACTCACATCAAGAATGAATGCAACTGAATTCTGCCGAGATTCTCCTAACAGAGAGTAGCCAACTACAACTGGGATACTGGAACCATCCTTGCGAATACATTCCTTCTCATAGGGAGTACAGGTTCCCTTCGCGGTTGCCTCAGCAATAGCCAGTTCATCTAAATATTGGTACTCAGGAGGCGTGATATCAGCCCAGCGTAGTCTACCTGTTTGGATATCTGCTTGGGTATAGCCCACAATTCGCAAGAACTCGTCGTTGGCTTCAGTGATGCTACCATTCACATCACCAAAGAGAATACCAACTATATTAGATTTGACAAAACCCCTGAGACGTTCTTCACTTGCTTGAATAGCTTTCTCTGCTTGCTTACGTCCGCTGATATCACGGAAGAAAATGTCAAGACCATCCTCACAAGGGTAGGCGTGAATCTCCAGCCACAGGTCATACTTGGACGGCAAGTAGTAATGATGCTCGAAGTGGACGGGAATTTGTTTTGCCATCGCCCGTCGATACTGGCGCTCTACATTAGTACCTACTGATATGGGCCACTCCTCCCAGTGCGACTTACCGATAACCTCTGTCCGGGGTTTGCCATTAATTCGCTCTGCTTCGGCATTTTGGTAGATGATTCGCCAATCCCGGTCTAAAGTTACAAATGCATCACTCATGTTTTCCAGAGTGCGTGTATTCCGCTCATTGGCTTGTTGTAATGCCGCTTTTGCTTGTTTGCGTTCGCTCAAATCAACAACAAAGCCAATGACCTTTTCTTGACTATCTTCCACGACAACAGAACCGAGCAGAACGGGAATGCGATCGCCATCTTTGCGGATGTATTCTTTCTCAAAGGGTTTACATACTCCGGTGGTTCTCAGTTCTTCCACTGAACGCTCGCTCAAAATCAGATATTCGTGTGGGGTAATCTCGCGCCAGTTCATTTGGTTAGCGGAAAAGTCTTCTCGCGTATAACCGACCATCTTCAGAAAAGCATCATTGGCTTCTATGATGGAGCCGTTGTTCATATCGGTTACCATCACTCCAATGATGTTGGATTCTGCCAGGCGGCTAAACCGCATTTCGCTATTTTGCAACAGTTTTAGGCTTGTCTCTGCTTTGCGTCTGGCAGTTCGCAACTCTGAAGAGAGGGCGGTAATTAAGAAGGATACTAGTGAGAACGTGGTTAATCGTACTAAGACATTCGGGCTGAGGAAATCGAACGAGTAGACTGGCTCGATCAAAAAATAGAGAGCAGTTGTCACAGAAAGAGCGATCGCCAATACTCCAAGTCCCATACCGCCATACCAAGCACTGATTGCCACGGCAGCATAAAATAATGTAAATACGCTCGGATCGAAGACTGGCAACAACAGTCGCGTCAGCAGCAGCGCCACTATAACTGCCAGAATCATCACGCTGTATGTTAGTAACCAAGAGCGCATCATCAAAATTTTTTCGGGTACTTTCACCATCATCTTAGGAGTCCTCCCGTTGCTCCGCTTTTAGGAGATACTCGTTCAGTAGTCTTTTGCCTGGTTCGCCCATCTTCTGTAACATCTCTTCTATTAGCTTTAGTGCCATCTGTGAAGGCACTGTAGATCCGTTCTCCCAGCGATTAACTGTTCGCAAGGAAACTCCCAACTTGGCTGCAAACTTTTCCTGAGAGAGATCGAGGTGCTGCCGAAGTTCACGGATTAAATCTGAAATTTTTAGTGACTTTTCTAGTTCCATAAAGGGAAGAGTAAGACAGGTGTCTCGCCATTTGACTCCAGCTTTAGGAAGAATTTAAACAACCATTAGTTATTATTCATTTCATCTTTTGGCGAAATCCTAATATTAGTTATCAGTCCTATTTATTTCTGTTCACTGATTTAAGCCCCCACCATACTCCTGATAAGTGGTAACTGTTTTAAGGTGGTGCGGCAAAAACTTGTTGAGACAAAATAACTGGAGATGGGAACTATAAAATAAACCTTAAATTTTTCAGATGCGTGATATCAACATAGTAGAATTATAAGCACTGATAAATCTATGGGTGTTGGATTACATTGACATGCTTCATACCCTAATTAAATATTTTATATATAGTAATCCTAAATCGTTCGTCAAAAGTTAGATAGCGCGAGTTTTGATAATTTAGATAAGATTGCTACAATATTCTGGATACATATAGCAATCATATTTGAGTCGTAAAATTAGTTGTGGAGACAGGCAATAGGCAACAGATATTTTCACAAATAATTTAAGATTGCTATAACTTTTATCTAATAGTTTGTATTTATTAAGTTTTGCCAAATAATCGCTAATTTAGCCAAAATTATCTGAAATGATGCTCAAAATATGTAGTTAATTTTACTTCTAAGGTAAGATCCCAACAAGTAAGCTGTAAAGCTATGATAAAATTCAAATCAAAATTTTTGCCTAATACATCTCACTGTTTTGATTAATCAACACTCTGAAAAGCTTATCAACACTAAACTGGAAAATGCACCAGGTGAAGGCTATAGATTTAGCTGGTTTGATTGGTTTTGTCTTTGGTATCCTCCAGGCTGGCTAATTTTATTCAACCGTCATTGGCAGCACTATCATACCGATGCAGACGGTTGGAATTGGCCCGAATATGGATTATTTTTAATTCCTGGCGGATTTTATCTGGCACTACTGAGTCGTTGGTTGCGTCTTGGTTTTCGTTCACCGCGAACAGAAATTAGTGAATTTGATCCCAAATATCAACAAGCTTTTCGCAAAGAAGTTCTCGGCCCCATCGTTAAATACTATTTTCGGGGAGAATTACAACAAATCGAAAACTTGCCGCAAACAGGACCATTGATTGTGGCAATGAATCATGCAGGGATGAGTTTTCCTTGGGATTTTTTGACCTTGGGTTATTTATTAAGTGAAACCAGAGGATGGGTGGTACAACCCGTAGCAAGTCCAGCATTATTTGAGCATCCTTGGATCATTTGGTGGCTACCACCTAAATGGTCGCAGGTTTTGGGTGGTGTGCGAGCCAAATTAGATGATTTTGAAGCAGCGATTACCCAAGGTAAAATTATCTTATATGCACCCGAAGGTATCCGTGGTCCTATGAAGGGTTGGAGGAGACGCTATCAACTAGAAAAGTTTGATGTGAGTTTTATTAAGTTGAGCGATCGCTATCAAATTCCTATTCTCCCAGTAGTTTGCATCGGTAGTGAATCTTTACATCCTTGGGCTGTTAATTTCAAAAAATTGCAACGACTAATCAAATTACCATTTGTACCTATATCGCCTTTAATGCTTGCCTTAATTCTGTTTCCTTCAATGGGAATTTGGGCAATGAGAACTCGTCTGCGTTACTTTATTCAGCCTTTGGAAACAGTAGAATTCCAAAACCATTCAAAAGAAGGGCGTACAGTAGCTTATCAGCAGGCACAACAATTACGAGAAAAACTGCAAATTAAAATTACTCAGTTATTGAAATAAATTTAATAGCATTTTCAAAGCGATTGCGATCGTGCTGCTCGTCACACCCCTACAGGCTGTCTGACTTGCGATTTCACCGCTTCAACAATGGCATCTGCGTCAATTTTAGCAGCATGAAGCAATTCTTCTGGGGTTCCTGAACCTGGCATATCAAGCACTGCCAACTTGATTAGCCGCAGTTGAGGCCCATTGTAAGTAGGAATACTACTAGTACTAGCAAAGCTATCAAGCACAGCCGCACCTAGCCCACCTTCCATCCAGTGGTCTTCAACAACGACTAAATTACCTTGGGTATCGCGTGCAGCTTGATGAAGTGTCTGTACATCAATGGGTTTGATGGAATAAGCATCTATGACACGCACCGCGATCCCTTCGTTTTTGAGACGATCGCTAGCTTTAAGTGCTTCATGTAGCGTAATACCAGCCGCAATTACAGTGGCTTGATCTCGCTCAGAGCTACGGATTACTTTGCTACCACCAATGGGAAATTCTTCATCAGAGCCATAGATTACAGGTGTGCTTTCCCTGGTAGTGCGGAGGTAGACAACGCCATTGCGATCGCTCATTTGAGCTACTAGTTTAGCCGTCTGATTGGCATCACTAGGATAAAGTACAGTACTACCCCATACCGCGCGGAAAGCTGCTAAATCCTCCAGTGCCATCTGTGAAGGGCCATCTTGACCAATGGATACCCCAGCATGAGAACCCACTAATTTAATGTTGGCGCGAGAGATAGCCGCCATCCGTACAAAGTCGTAAGCTCTACTCAAGAAGGCGGCGAAGCTGGAAGCAAAGGGTTTGTATTTTCGCACCTGCAAACCCACTGCTGCTGCGATCAGTTGTTGTTCAGCAATGTACATCTCAAAGTAGCGCTCAGGATAGGCTTCGGCAAAATCTTCGGCACAAGTGGAATTACTCACCTCAGCATCAAGGACAACTACATCAGGTTGAGCGGCTCCCAATGCAACTAAAGCATCACCATATGCTCGACGTGTTGCAACCTTTGCACCTTTGTTGTAGGTAGAAAGTTCCAGTGGTTGAGGATTACCTATTGCGACGGGTTGGCCTTGTTCTTCGGGTTTATTTACTTGAATTCTGATGTTGCGTTCACCACCTAACTCAGCGATCGCTTTTTTCTCATCGTCGGGTTTGAGTGCTTTGCCATGCCAACCACCCAAGTCTTCTAGAGAAGCCACACCTTTACCTTTTTTCGTCCGAGCAATAATTACCGTGGGGCGATCGTTAATGCTCAAAGCAGCACTAAAAGCTTGGTCAATCTCCGTAAAGTCGTGACCATCAATCTCAATTGCTTGCCAGCCAAAGGCTCTAGCACGCGCAGCATAGGCTTTTGTGTTCCAACCCAGTTCAGTCTGACCCCGTTGGCCTAGTCGATTGACATCGATAATAGCAATCAGATTATCTAGGCTATAGTGTGAGCCATGATCAAAAGCCTCCCACACAGACCCCTCAGATGTTTCGCTATCTCCCAGCAACACCCAGACATGGTATGGAAGTTGATCTAAATATTTACCTGCTAAAGCCACCCCTACACCAATTGGTAATCCTTGTCCCAATGAGCCAGTCGCCACATCAACCCAAGGTAAAACTGGTGTGGGATGTCCTTCTAGACGACTGCCAATTTTCCGTAGTGACATTAACTCCTCATCGGTAATTACCCCCGCAGCTTTATACATGGCATAGAGCAGAGGTGCAGCATGTCCTTTAGAAAGAAGGAAGCGATCGCTATTAGGATTATGTGGGTTATCAAAGTCGTAGCTGAGATATTTGGAGAGTAAAACCGCCATTAGATCAGCGGGTGACATGGACGAAGTAGGATGACCTGAACCAGCAACGGTTGTAGCGCGAATACTATCGACACGCAACTGTTGTGCTAGTTCATGCCATTGTTGTAGTTGTTCCTGTGTAGTCATAATAATATTCCTCAACAAAAATAAATGGTATTGCAGGGAATTCTTTGTCTAATCACTCGTGTTTTAGCTAGACTTGACTATCTACCCGAAATAAATCACCAATACTTGATATGTAAAAAGATAAATTATTCTTTTTGAATTAGACTTTTTATCGATAATTTGTTATACCCATAAGCAGACATAATTCTAATTAAGTTTGTTCAGAGATTTATTTTAATCTACTAAGCTTACTTTAGATAGTAGGAGGTACAGTGGCTTCTTTCTAATGGAATAACTCAGGTTTATTTCTTAGGGTATAGACTAATAATTACAAAAAGTTAAGTCTTTTCTTGATGGAGAACCCCAAATTAACGCCGAAAAAGTAATTTTTTTTAATACTTGAATTTTCTTGGCAACTAGTAGCTGTAATAAGATGCGCCTATATGATAAACGTAGACGCTAGCGCCTTCTTATGCGAGAGGCTTCCGCTAACGCGGAGCGTCTGTCTGCCACACGTTGCGCGTATCCCTCCTCTTAAGCAAGCTGCGCGTTGGCATCCCGTAGGGAACGTAGAGAAGTTGCTTCCCGCAGGGTAGGACACAAAAAAAGAAGAAGCCAAGAAAATTTGGCGCAGCCTCACAAAGAAATTGTATAAGGTACAGAAAAAAGTAATTAACTATAGATACTCACTTGTAGGTGCAATACCATGTCTCTACCCGTGTAACTCATTCAAATAGGAATTGCTATACATCTGCCAAAATTACTGTTTTTAATCCAAGCAATTTATTGATTATAAAATTGATTTTTCCATAATAAAATTTATCAGTTTTTGCCCTCTACGTTCTACTTCTTGCTGTTTTACAACAATAAAGTTCTGGCTTTGAAAAAAAGGTTTAGCTGTAATACTAGCTTCTGTAAATAACTTTCCAATCCCTAAAGACTTTGCTTTTGATTCAAGCTGTTCTAAGATTTTCTTCCCAATGCCTTTTCTTTGAAAATCTTTATGACAGTAAAAACGGTCAATATGTCCATTAGCCTCTAATTCCCCAAAACCAATAATTTTACCCTGCTCCTCTGCTACATAAGTAAACTTACTTCCTAAACCTTTAATCCAAACATCAATATCCATATTTGCTGGTGCCCATGCATCAACTTGTTCTTGTGTGTAATCGTTAATATTCACCTCATGAATCGTGTCATAGAACAATTTCATAATTTCTTCAGTATCAGCTATTTCGTATATTCTTAATCTCATAAGGAAGCTAATTAATAATAAAGACTCTACTAGAAATAGTATCAGCGCTGGCGAGGTCTACTTCAGTTACCAAATGCAGTCTTTTCTGCTTATGGAGCAGAATTCATCAGATTAAATCTCATATACATAATTTTTATAGTACAAGTATACTAATTAGCTGCTAAAATGCCTTAAAAGTCAGCTAGCTTTGCTTGAGGTAGTATGAGAAAAATCCAAGACACAGACAAAAAGCCCATTTTGCTCAAAGTTTCGTTGTTGCAACCTACATCTGTAACTACTGCTATAGCGCCACTGCAACCCCAAGAGGAAAAAATCATCAATGAACGGGAGCGTTTGATAACACAAGTCGAACGCATCAATCAGATGGCGGAAGAGTTAGAAGCAGCGATATTAGAGTTGAAAGCGATCGCTAATACACCGAATACTCAAAAGCGTTACCCATTCTTGATGAAGCAGCTATGCAAAAATATTTGTCAGTATTTCGCAGTTAGCGTCCCTTGGGTGAAACGAAAGTCTGACGAATCATTTATTCTGACAACGCGAAAAGTCGATTTATTCCGAGCCGAGAGGGAAGCCACACTGCTAGCACAGCAACTCCGTCAGCAAACCAAAAAAAGATTAGCATCGCAGAGACATAGAAAAAACAAGAATGGGGCTGAGGCTCACACAAAACACTTGTTCAAAAAGGTGTTAGTTAACAAATCTTAAATTTATCAACATTCCACGGCAGTTCACCCCTGAGGTTGTAACAGTTATGCTGATTGAAGTGGCAGAATGAACTTCTTCCTCAAAATTACTTACCATACTGCCATTGCTAATTGCAACCACAGTTGGTAGCAAATAGGCAAAGCTGCCCTAATATTTGCACTTTCGTCAAACCAGAGTGCAACATCAGGGACAATCAATCAGCGCACAGAAGAGGTAAAAGAAGGTGTTAAAGACACTTTTAGTGATTGCCGTTGGTTTTTTACCGTCTCTGATTTCCCTGTGGGTGATCCGCAAAACCCATGCGCGATCGCGTCTACGACTCAGACAAGCAGCCATGAATTTTGCAGCGATACAGGGACGGCAAAGCGCTAGACCTGTTGAAGGCGATCGCTATTATTTAGAAGGGGTGGGTTACTTAATTGGCGATATCAGCTGCAAATTTAATGCCCGATCTGGGTACATGCGTTGTGCTGTCAATCCTGAAGGCCCATGTAACGGTTGCCGTCACTACCAATCTAGGGAGTTGAGAGATCCTAATGAAAAGAGGGACTAAGAGACATAACCTTCCCCAGAGCAGCTGAAAATCAGATTACTTCGACTTTATCCATTTGCTAAAACTGCGATCGGATAAATTGCCCTTTCCATCTTTTTCTTTTTGATATCAAGTCCTTGTCGCCATTGGTCTTACCAGATAACGCATACTATTGGGTCGAAGCGAGCTAAATGAATATCTCTTAAAGAAGCACCTTGTCTTTAGGCATCGCTTCCTCAAAAAACCGTTTTTTCTAAGCTATTTTTAGTATATTTTTTGCTGTTGTTACTTATAAATTAATCTTTTTTAGACTTATACCTGTTACCGATATAGATGGAGAAAAAATTGCAAACATCGAGTTTTGGCAGAAAAACTCAAATAGCAAGTAAGCTATTAAGCCTTTAAATTACACCATAACTCATGAGGTTTGTTGACTGCTGACAGTTAACAGTCAATACAAAAAAATGTGCAAGTTAGATAGACGACAGCTTAATCCATTGATATAAGCACAACGAACAGAGAAAATTTAAATGACGCTTTCAACATTCAACTGTGCGTCAGAACTAGGTCTGTCAGCTTAGTTTTGTCTGCTTATTCATACAGCCATGTTGCCAATTCCCCTAAGCAGACTTTGATTCATGGTGAGTCATGCACGCTGTTTTATCTGTTGTTATATCTTCCAAAAGTAGATGCTTCCAAAAAATTAGAGATGTATACTACCTTAATGATAACTTATGGGAAATATAGGAAAATAGTAAATCTTCAGAGTGTTACAGCCTGTTACTCATTTATTAACATAGTAAAAACCTGCTGTCGTCAACAACTTAAGTAGATTAGCACAATGAAACCAAACTAATGAAGAAACAGAAACTAGGCTAAAACCCTTTTCCATTGTACCTCTTGCCTTATATCAGAGATAAATATTTCTACCAGACTACTCCCTGTTATTGACTTCTTTGGAAAGGCTATTTAATGGTTGTCAATAATCTAAATAAGTCATATTTATGGCTCATTAATTTTCGGCTGGAGCTATACCAAAAAAACACAGAGGTTAACATCAATGAACCAACTAAATGTATTAATGCTGGGACCTAGCTTAGAACAAAATGGAGGAATAGCAACACTTGAAAAACTTATAATCAAGCATGAAGTTACGCATACAAAAATACATCATATAAACACTCATGATGAAGGCTCAATTAGCTACAGAGTGATTGTTTTCGGAAAATCTTTAGCTATATTTTTATGGAAATTATCAATTCAGAAAATAGATGTTGTACACATTCATATTTCCGATGGTGGTAGCATTCTGCGAAAAGCGATTCTTTGTGCTGTTGCTTTTATCTTTAATAAACCCGTCTTGATGCATACTAACGGTGCCGAATTTCATGTAACTTACGCTAAACTTCCTCAACGAGCACAGCAAATTTTAAGTAAAGTATTCCAGCGTTGCCAAGGTTTTATTGTTCTTTCCGAAAGTTGGCAAGATTACTATGTGTCGAATCTAGGTTTAACTCCGAAACAAGTTATTATCTTGCCCAACCCATCCGAATTAGCTACACAGGTTCCTGACCGCAAAAATCGTACTCAAATCAGTTTGGTCTGTTGTGGGCGAATCGGCCAACGCAAAGGGACATTTGATTTGATTGAGGCATTTGCTAACCTGTCGGATAATCAAAGAAAATGTACTCAGCTAGTCATAGCAGGAGATGGTGAAATCGAAAAAGCGCAGCAGTTGGCTGCTAGTCTCAACCTTGCAGACCAGGTAACTTTTCTGGGTTGGATTAATTCCGAAAAACGGGACGAAGTGTTGTCACAAGCAGATGTGTTTATTTTGCCTTCTTACAATGAAGGTCTACCTCTGGCAATTCTAGAAGCTATGGGTTGGGGATTGCCCGTGATTTCAACCCCCGTAGGAGGCATTTCTGAATTGGTGGTTTCAAATCAAAATGGTCTGCTAGTTACCCCAGGAGACATTCAACAATTGTCAGAAGCTATGAAATTGTTGATTGAAAATGAAACTTTACGGCTTTCTCTGGGGAGTGTTGCTAGGAAAACTGTTGAACCATTTGATATTAAAAATTATTCCATCCGTTTAGCCGATATTTATCATTCTTTATCGAAACAGAATTTAGGAGTCAGTAGTTAGAATTCATTCTGAAATCTGTATCACTAGCGGATGAATAGACGGCGTTTGTGTATCCCCACAAAATTTACCATTTTGATCGAGAAAGGCAGATAGCGCAGCGTTAGCGAGTCCGCGTTCGCTTTTAGCGTCTCGTA
>NZ_JAYGHD010000039.1:0-31159 GCF_034932245.1 Nostoc sp. UHCC 0251 | reverse complement strand
ATCCCATACGTTGGCGCTTGAGCGCTGCTGTAAGGTTGTTGTCATTGTTTTATAAATGCGATTATTTGTGAATGAATTAGGTAGGTTTGACTACCTGTTACACATCTTAAAGAATTTATTGCGTTTTGTAAAGTACTTTGAGAAAAAATTTTCTCTTGGGATTTACGCACCTGGAGTGGAACATCCTCAACTCACTGATAAAAGGGAGGCTATGCGTAATCAACAGTAGCGATGAGAGGAATATCTACGACGGGCTACCCTACGCGGTTTTCTCATCTAGGTGCTTTGTCCCCAAAACTTCCATATTTCTTCTTGGCATTGAACGTCGGTGATAAATAGAAGAGATTTATTACCGATTAGGTATCAACTATTCGTGAAGAATCGTTGATGGTAGGGGCGGGCGCAAGCAAAGATAAACAAGTGGGCCGAGTAGCGGGACAAAGGCTACTGTCCAAAACACCTGAGGATTATTCCAGTGGTGACGAGCGATATCATCGCCAAGGATTGTGGGGAATAAAAGACAGAAAAGGCAAAATGCCAAGCTCATGCCATTAATAAAGCGATCGCTTTGAAACTGCTGCACAAAATCTCCCCAATCACCTAAGGCAAAGGCATAGGCAAGCAAGCCAACAGTGCTTACACTCAAAACAATCCCAAAAAAACGAGAATCTAGCAGCCGTAAAAAAGTATCCTTTTGTCCAGAAAATTCTTGATTTGGTTCACGAAAAGCCAAATATGGTAACAGACCAAGCACTCCTGATCCTACTGATGCCAAGGCAAAAGGCCAAAAAGGAACCCGTTGCATTCTGCCATCAATGAACAACAAACCACTGTAAATTAGTAGCCAGATGCCCACCAAAGAAAACAAGGAAAGGATAATCGGATTTATCGCAAGCCACTGAAGAGTAAATATATTTTTCAGCAGCATGAGGGTTTGCTGTAAATGCAGGGGCGGTGCTAACAGTAAAATATAAGCGATAAATCCAACCCATAGTAACCACAATGCAACTTTTCTATTCATCATCTTTAGATAGTGTGCATTTAACATAATTACTAATTTATAATTCGTATTTTTTGCCTCTAAATCCCCCTTTTTGTAGAACGCTGCCCTGAGTTTGCTTAAAAATAGTGGTAAATCTATACGTGATTTTTGTTTCAATTGAGGATTTAGACCCCAACTGAAACTGTCTTTGAAATTACGAATTAAAAATTGCTTTAATTTGCAGCTGGCTGCTGACTCGGTATTGCTTCTACAACAACTTCTGTTAGAGGTGGACGCACACACAAATAAATCAATGGCCCGAATAGCGGTATCAACGCTATTAACCAGAACATCTGTGGATTTTTCCAACCACGACGCGCCATATCATCTCCTAGCAAAGCTGGAAATAATAGGCAAAGTAGACAGAAATCTAAACTCATCACATTGATGAAGCGGTTAGTTTGCCACTGTTGCACAAAATTACCCCAATCTCCTCCTGTTAAACCATAGGCAACTAGAATAATCGTGGCTACCGTCAATATAACCCCGGTCACACGAGAATCTAGCAGCTTAAGCAAGGCATTATTTTCACCGACAAACTTATTATTTGGTTCTCTAAGGGCTAAATAGGGTAACAAGGCAAATGCCCCAACTCCGAAAGAGGCAGTAGCAAATAGCCAAGCAGGTATTTTTTGCCCTCTACCATCAATAAACACTACTGTGCTGTAGATGAGAGGCCAGATGCCCATGAGGTTGAATAGTGCTATGACTAATGGGTTAACGCCTTGCCACTGTCCAGTAGAAAGGTTTTTAATTAACTCGAATGTACCAGGTTGCTCAGGAGGAGCGAGGAAAAAAGCATAGGTAGTGAATCCCAACCACAGCAAGCCAAAGGCAGTTTTTCTAACCATGAAAAAGTTCAAAAGTATTGATTATTGATTTTGCCACTATAAATTAGACTTATCTACCTGCTATGGTATTGTTCATTTGCCTAGATTCGTAGCAGCTTGTCCCTAAACATCACTTAAGGATTGAAATAACTGAAAGCTTCTGAGAGGTAATCAGCAGTAGATGCTACGACCGCGATCGCACTTTCATAATCTAGACGCGTTGGCCCCAAAACTCCCACACTTCCTACTGGTATTGACCCCCGGCGATAGGTGGAAGAAATCAAGGTGCAGGTGCGTATTGGTTCTAGAAGATTTTCTGCGCCAATGCGAACCGTTACCTTTGACTTACCCACATCCTCAAGCTCTGGTTCCTCAAATATTAATCGCCATAGTTGATCTTGTTCTTCTTCCAGCAGGTGGATAATTGTTTGTACTTGCTGTAACTGGGAAAATTCTGGCTGGCGCAAAACTTCTGATACACCCCGAACCATAATTTGGGTTGTAGTCGGCGCATGAGTGCGACGAGTCAATTCGGCAACTGAATTTTTTAAGAATTCTCCGTAGCGTTGGAATTCCTGATCTAGTTCGCTCCAGTTGAGCTTGGCTAATTCCAACAGACTTCGGCCTCGCAAGTGGGTATTCAAAAAGTTTGAAACAATTTGTAACTCGCGATCGATTACCTCTGAATCTCGTTGTGTTTCTTCTGGTATTGGCGACAAATCCATTAACTTGGAATGTGTCTCATAACTATCGGTAACAACAATTAACATGATCCGCCCCTCTTCAATTTGCACTAATTGCAGATGTCGCAATAGCGCTGTAGAAGTTTGCGGCATGGTAATCAAGCTAATGCAACCACTTAAGGTTGCTAAAATTTGTGCTGCTCCTTGCAGTAGGGTTTCTAAACTCCAATCTTCCCACTGGAGACGCTTTTGCAATGCCGCCTCTACTTCTCGTCCTAGAGTTTCCGTACCACTTCCCTGCGGGACGCTGCGCGAACGTGGAAGCAAGCTACGCGTAGCGTCTGTCTGCGACACGCTGCGCGAACGCAGAGAAGGTGTAATTAGCTGGTCAACATAAATGCGATAGCCTGAATCTGAGGGTACACGTCCAGCAGAAGCGTGTGGTTGGTAGAGTAACCCGGACTTTTCTAAAACGCCCATCACATTGCGAATTGTTGCTGAACTTACACCCAGGTCGTACTCCTCGACCAAAGCCTTTGAACCAACAGGCTCTGCTGTAGCAATGTAGTGACGTACAGTTGCCCAAAGTATATGCTGTTGTCGATTTGTTAACTGGACTTCCATAGGGTATGTTTTGCTAGAGGCAAATTTTAATCAAAGTCTGAAAAATTTCTGGATTTGATTGAAAATAATGAATATTAATAATTTATTAAGATAACAAATTATACAACTATATTGTGATAATTAATTTTAAGGATCATATACACCACTGTTTAAAAGTGCGCTTTAAATAGAATCTAGGCTTTTGCAGCCAAAGCTGAGAGTTTGAATTTACAACATCCTTTTCCGAGTTATTTTTGCATAATTCTACACTTAGAAAAGTATTGTTGTATACGTATTTCTGCGGTGATCGCAGCTAAAATTAGGGTCGAAAAGCTTCGCAAATATTTTTGCTAGTGGAGAAAGTCGCAAGCTTTCCTGGCAAGCCCCTAAATTTATATGTTGCTATTTTCAGCATAGCAAAAGCAAGATGGAAGAATAACTTCCATCTGAGTAATGCACTTAAACACAAGCTAATACTGGGGAATTGAATGGTCTACTAAGACGGAATAAGCATCAATACCACCCGAAATATTTTGCACATTTGTAAAACCTTGAGCAATTAACCACTGGCACATCTGGGCAGAGCGGATACCGTGGTGGCATAGTACAAGGGTTTCAGCTTGGGGATTGAAGAGGGTAGGAACTTGATCTCCCCATTCGGTAAATTGACTCAAGGGTAGGTTGACAAAGCCCTCAATGCTAGCAATTTCTAATTCTTGTGGTTCGCGTACATCTACTAGCTGAATACTTGCATCGCCAGAAGAAAGACGTTGTGCCAGTTCTTGTACACTAATCTGGTTCATGGGTTGACTAAAAGAATTCCCGATAAACAGTCCTAATCCTATTTATGGTGACAGAAAATCTCTGCCTTTGCATGAGTATCCATTCTCAAGAAGGCTGATAGATTCTGGTAGGCTTTCTGCTTAAATGGCTGTAAACCGTCTTTTTGAAAGGTTTAATGTGAATAGGCAACGCTCATTTATTGGTTTTATCGTAGCTGGTGCGATCGCACTGCTAGTAATTGCGATCGCTAGTTTTTACTGGTTTTTCGCCAAAAATCCGGCTAACCTCATTGCTTCTAGCTCCCAGCCTAATGCAGCCATATTCGTGTCTAAACTTTCCCCTGTAATGGTTTCATTACTGGCGAATCCTGACCGTTTGCAGGCATTGGAGCGTGAAGGAGAACTATCTAAACTCAAAACCAGTTTATTCGCCAAGAGTGGCATAGATTACAAAGAAGACGTTCAACCCTGGTTAGGGGACGAAATTACCTTAGCTATCACCACCTTAGATATTGATCGCGACCGAGAAAACGGACAGCAGCCAGGGTATCTGTTGGCACTAGCAACCAAGCAACCGGATAAAAGCCGCGAGTTTGTCGAGTTGTTGTTTTCCAAACGGGCGTTAGGTGGGGCAAACTTAGCTGTTGAACAATACAAAGGCGTAAAGCTAATTTCTGACAATTCTCAACCAGAGCAGGACTTGCTTGCAGGTGCTGTGGTTGGTGAAGGCTTTGTGTTGTTTGCCAACGATCCCAAAGTGTTGCGAGACGCCATCAATAACGTCCAAGCGCCCGATCTAAATTTGACTAGCTCCCCTAAATACCAAAAAGCGACAAAACAACTCCCTAAAGGGGGATTAGCTGTAGCTTTCTTGAATCTTCCCATCGTAGCAAAATGGCAAGGTTTAGAATTGCCAGAGCAAACCTATGACAGCGAAATTATTTCCCTGACGTTGAACCCCAAAGGTTTGCTAGCAGAAACCAGCTTTCTAACTTCATCGGAAATTGTTTCCCCATCTTCACCACTATCTAAACCTGTAGGAGCATTACAGTATGTTCCAGCATCGGCAGGTTTGGCCATTTCTGGCTCAAATTTGAGTAATTTGGGTAACAGTGATTTAGCCAAACTCTGGAGACAAGCAACAGCGACTATATATGGTGCTGAGGAAGATGTAGTTTCTCGATTAGCAAAACCTTTGGTGGATGTTCAAAAACGCTGGGGCATAAACTTAGCAGAGGATATTTTTAGCTGGGTACAGGGAGAATATGCCATAGCATTGTTACCTCAAGAGCAAGCAAATCCCCGTTGGATTTTTATAGTAGAAAAATCTGAGAGTGTAGAAAAAGGTGTTGCTCGATTAAATGCGATCGCTTCATCTAATGGACTAACCATTAGTCCCCTCACCATAGAAAATCAAAAAGTTTCCGCTTGGACAGAGTTAACCACAGCTAGTAAGAAAAACAGTGAGAAAGACGGAGTATCATTCAACATTGAAACAAAAGTGCAGGGAGCGTATACAACCTTAGGAAACTACGAAATTTTCACCTCTGACCTTGAGACAATGGATGAAGTTATCACAGCTAAGGATAATTCCTTAATTGAAAATACCAATTTCCAAGATAGTATCGCTGCGATTCACCAACCAAATCAAGGTTATATATATCTTGATTGGACAAAAAGCCAGAATTTGTTGGAGCGCCAAGTACCGATTCTCAAACTAGTGGAAGTTTTAGGAAAACCGTTTTTTGATAATCTGCGATCGCTCACAGTCAGTAGTTATGGAACTGACACAGGAACACTCAAAGGTAGTGTTTTCTTCCAACTCAATAATTCGTGAGATTTTCGCAGAAGCTCAAAGTGTAGAAGGTTAGTTTTTAAACTTCTGCACTTTCTTGTCCAATGATATTTAGGTAGATTTTATTTAGGCTTTGCTATTTGTAGTTGTAATCTTTGGATAGCTATTGGGTGCTGACCTAAGATTGTCCATCGAGGGTGTTCTTTAAAAGAGAATATCCTGCATCTAACAGAGGTAATCATATCTAAATAATCAGTTGGGGAATTGTATGCTGTTTAGATCAAGAAACAACCTAGTAATTACCTGCTTACTTTACAAAATCCCTATTGTGGCACATTTTAATGTGGCACAACCAACTGAAATTTCACTGGATTTTTTTAACTAGAATATGTATATATCACTACTAATTTAAAAGCCTGTTGGAGGGCTACTATGAAATACTGTCGCCCCCGACTTCAGTTTCGCAGCGGTTGGCTGTTGGCTTTACTTACCGCCATCACAGCTACGCCTGTAATAGCAGAGACAGCGAATTTTGGTACTTTCAATCTATCTACAAACTTTGATCCAGCAAAAGGAACAGTGCAGGGGTTTACAGGTGGTTCTTACTCATTGTCTGCCATAATTAACCGCGATCGCGATCAAAAAGCCTGTATTGGCTTTGCCGATCCTAATCCAGATCATATTATGGTTTTGGAAAAGGACTTTTCCAAAATGACAATACAAGTCGATAGCAACGGCAACGACACCACTTTGCTGATCCAAGGGCCAGATAAAACAACAATTCGTTGCGGCGATGACACTGGTAAAAGTAAAGATGCTAGCGTTAGCGATCGCAAATGGAAAAGTGGCACCTATCGGATTTGGGTAGGTACATTTAATCCTGGGGTTAAGGGCGATTATACTCTGAAGGTTGAGCAGCAGTGAAGTGAGGAGTGGGGGATGAGGGAGCAGGGGAGGCAGGGGAGGCAGGGGGAGATGAGGGGGACAAGGGGACAAGGAGAATAACCATGCCCAATGCCCAATGCCCAATCCTCAATCCTCAATCCCCAATCCCCAATCCCCAATCCTCAATTTTTAGCTGTAACGCCTGAGACGATAATATGGGAGAGTAGCTTGTTGTGCTTTCCGAGGGTGCTATCTCGTGCTATCTATACTGCGTGCTGACTTTCGTATCATATTTGAACGTGACCCAGCTGCCCGTAACTGGTTGGAAGTTTTATTTTGTTACCCTGGTTTGCAAGCCCTGCTATTCCATAGGCTGGCTCACTGGCTGTATATTGTTGGTCTTCCGTTTTTTCCCCGCCTAATTTCTCACTTGGCTCGATTTTTGACTGGAATTGAAATCCACCCTGGTGCAGCAATTGGAAAAAGTGTGTTTATCGACCACGGGATGGGTGTAGTAATTGGTGAAACTGCGATCGTGGGAGACTATGCCCTAATTTATCAAGGCGTCACCCTTGGAGGTACTGGTAAAGAATGTGGCAAACGCCATCCCACTGTGGGCGAAAATGTCGTAGTCGGGGCTGGAGCGAAGGTACTGGGCAATATCCAAATTGGCAATAATGTCCGTATTGGTGCTGGGTCTGTTGTTCTCAGAGATGTGCCTTCAGACTGTACTGTGGTAGGAGTGCCTGGGCGCATCATGTATCGTTCTGGAGTTCGGGTTTCACCTCTTGAACACAATAACTTACCAGATTCAGAAGCTCAAGTAATTCGTGCTTTAGTTGACCGGATTGAAGCGCTGGAAGAACAAATACAAACTCTTCAGCGTTCCAACTCTTCTGACAAAACTCCTGTGTTAGTAGGTTGTGTAGCTTCTAACCAAGCTGATTTATCCCAAGATGCTCCTGTGTGCAGCCTTAAAGATAAGGCAATACAAGAGTTTCTAGATGGTGCAGGTATTTAAATCAAGTTAGAGGATGTTTGAAAAGTCCTCTTATCGGTATCAAAAATTTTAGATCCCTCTAAATTCCCCCTTTCAGGGCTAGGTGGGATCTAAAAGTGCCTAAAGTCACACTGAAAAACTTTTCAAACAATCTCTTAGGAGTTAAGAGTGAGTAGTGAGCAATAAAAAATATCCTTGCATCTTCCAACTCATAACTCCTAACTAACAAAATTAAGGATTAATTTCTTCACAAAACCATTTTTGATTTTCATCTTGGCAATAAAACCTTCTATTTTGTGGTTCGCCCCGCAATTCTAAGTGGTCTACCTGCACTGGGTCGAGTAGCAGTAGACAAAAATTAGGCACTGGTTGCATGGGGTCGGGTGGTGGTGGCTCAAATGCTTCCAATTCAAGGACTCTAGGTTTCCCCGGATGAGGCCAAGCAAACTGTAAACGCGCCGCATCACTCAATTCTTGCCAAATGGAAATGCGTGCTGGCTGTAAATCCTGGTGCGAATCATCATTACCTACCAGAGTCAAACAGCCGGTGATTCGGAATTGTTCTCGTGTATTGGGGAAGTACCAGCAAACTTCAGCCCAAGGTTGTTGCTGTATCTGGTCGGCTTTAGCGCTACGAGTATCGGTAATAAATTTTAGCTGGTTTGTATCTTCCAGAAAGCCGCGAAAGACTAGGGTACGATTAGCGGGGCGACCGTTTGCTTGCACTGTTGCTAGTTGGAGGTAACGGGCATAAACAAGGCTGCGGTTGCGATGGAGTGCATGAGCGATCGCACTTCGCCAAGGAGCAAGAGTCATCGTAAAGTTACGTACCTAAGTATTGAGTATACTACTGTTAACAAAACAAAAACACAAGTTTTTTAATTATATATAAATGGTTACAATTCCCATAATAGATTTAATTGCGTTTACCAATGGCGACACAATAACTCGGCAAAATATTATCAAACAAATCTATCAAGCTTGTCATGAGATTGGCTTCATGTACTTGCAGAATTCAGGAATATCAAAAGACCTAATTAGGCAAGTATTCACTTACAGCAAATATTTCTTCAATTTACCCTTAGAAGTTAAGCAAAAGCAAGCTTGGAGTGATGAGTTTAATAATATAGGATACGTTGGTCTTGAGAGAGAACGTCTTGACCCCAACAAACCAGGCGACTTAAAAGAGGCATTTAATGTAAACAAACAAGCGACTATAGAAATAGATGCTTCTATTGTCGCCTTTTATGATAGTTGCACAGAACTTGCTAACACAGTGTTACAAGCTTATGCTTTGGCTTTGGAATTGCCAGAGGATTTTTTTATAACAAAACATAATCAACAAAATCATACCTTGCGCTTACTCCACTATCCCCCATTGCAGACACCACCCAAAACTGAACAGGTGCGTGCTGGTGAGCATTCCGATTATGGCAGTATTACTTTACTTTTCCAAGATGACGTTGGCGGGTTGGAAGTACAGACGGCATCTGGAAAATGGATTGCTGCACCTGCAATTCCTGATACTGTGGTAGTTAATACTGGCGATTTAATGCAACGGTGGACAAATGATATATTTTGCTCAACCAAACATCGAGTAATGATTCCCAGCGATCGCAGGGTGAACCAGTCCCGTTATTCTATCGCTTTTTTCTGTCATCCGAATGATGATACAGAAATAGCTTGTCTGGAAAGCTGCCAGAAAGAACAATCGCCTATTTATCAGCCTATCCTGGCGGGAGAATATCTTTTAAGCCGTTTGCAAGCAACTTATGGTAGTTCGTAATTCGTAATTCGTAATTCGTAATTCGTAATTAAGAAAGATATTTAATATGAAAACCTACGACTGGATTGTGGTTGGTGCTGGAATTGCGGGTGCTGCACTGGCATACGAATTAGTAAAAACTGGCTTTTCTGTACTTTTGTTGGAGCAATACGGCACACCACAGAATGCAACTCGTTATAGTTATGGTGGACTTGCTTATTGGTCGGGTACTACACCACTAACTCGTCTATTGTGCGAAGATGCGATCGCACGATACCATATCCTATCTCAAGAGTTAGACGCTGATATCCAGTTTCGGGAATTAGATTTATTACTTACTATTTCAGCCCATAGTGACGCAGAAGCAACTGCTGCATCATATAATCATTTTGCCATTCCGCCTCGTTTGCTGAGTGTACAAGAAGCTTGTGAGTTGGAACCGCAGCTAAATCGAGAGGCGATATCTGGTGCTTTAACTGTTAAACACGGTCATATCCACCCAGGAAAAACAGCACAAGCTTACATCCAAGCCTTTCTGCGTGCTGGGGGTGAAATGCAGATTAGCCAAGTTTTACAAATACTGCAAGATGGTGTAAAAACGACCATTGGAACTTGCCACAGTGCTAACGTTGCCATTTGTGCGGGTGGACTCAGCCGCCAACTACTAAAATCTGCTGGTATTCCCGTCAAGCTGTATTTTACCCACGCAGAAATCATTGAAACGCCACCTGTAGATGTACAGTTACGCACCTTAGTTATGCCAGCTAATCTGCAACGATTTCAGCTAGAAGCTGAATCTACTCAAGCTGATGAATTGTGGGATGAACTAGGTAATGAGCCAGTACCGCCAATTTTAGATGCGGGTGCGATTCAGTTTCAAGATGGTAGCTTTCGCATCGGTCAAATTAGCCGCGTTCTCACAGATCCTCATGCCAAGGTAAACTCAGAGGAAAGTGAAAAATGGTTGCGAAGAAGTATCGGTCAAATCTTGCCAGCTTTGGAGAATTTACCAGGAATTTGGCATCATTGCTTGGTGGCATTTAGTAGCGATCGCCTACCTTTAATTGGTACTATCCCAGGATTTGAGAGCGTTCATCTATTTTCTGGGTTTAGCAATCCTTTGGTGATTATACCACCTTTGGCAAAGCGCTTCGCTAATTTTGCATCTGGCAACAAAGATGAGATTATTATCCAGCTATCTCTTCATCGCTGACAATAATTTCACAATATTATTAGGCTTAACAAAGATTAATATTATAAATTTATTTTATAAAGTTATTTTTTTATTACAAAAATTAGACATTTTGTATAAGATGTAACTTTTTACTAGTAAACTATCGCACTATCATCACACTTTAAAGTTTGATATTGTCAGCTTTCTATTAAGTTAGCTGATTCATTAAGAGGAAAATTCATCAAGATATGAGAAGACAATTTAACAGACGCAAGTTTTTGCTCTACGGTTCTTTAACTTTCGGAAGCAGCTTTTTTCTAAAGGCTTGCGCGAATAATTCCCCAACTGCTACAGAGAGTCCAGCCGCGCCTCCTAATGCAACTCCTGCGGCTGCTACTGCTGGCGGCACCATCAAAGTAGGTATTTTGCACTCCCTTAGTGGCACAATGGCTATTAGTGAAAAAAGCGTTGTCGATGCTGAAAAATTAGCCATAAAAGAAATTAACGCTGCCGGCGGTATCTTAGGTAAACAAATTGAAGCAGTTACCGAAGATGGTGCTTCTAACTGGGATACTTTTAGAGAAAAGGCAACCAAGCTAATCGATCAAGATAAAGTTAGTGTAGTTTTTGGTTGTTGGACATCTGCTAGCCGCAAGAATGTGAAGCCAGTATTCGAGAGCAAAAACCACATGCTCTGGTATCCTGTGCAATATGAAGGTCAAGAGTGTTCTAAAAATATTTTCTACACTGGTGCGGCTCCAAATCAACAAATTGAACCATCAGTTGATTGGCTGTTAAAAAATAAGGGCAAAGAATTCTTTTTAGTTGGCTCTGACTACGTTTTTCCTCGGACTGCTAACACAATTATTAAGGCTCAATTAGAAGCTTTAGGTGGGAAAACAGTTGGTGAGGATTATTTACCTCTTGGCAATACAGAAGTTACACCAATTATCACTAAAATCAAGCAAAATTTGCCCAATGGTGGCGTGATTTATAACACTCTAAATGGTGATAGCAATGTTGCTTTCTTCAAACAATTGAAAGGGGCTGGATTGACACCAGAAAAATATCCTTCAATGTCTGTAAGTATCGCTGAAGAAGAAGTCAAAGCAATTGGTGTAGAGTATCTCAAAGGTCACTACGCAGCTTGGAACTATTTCCAAACAGTTGACACACCTGCTAACAAAAAGTTTGTTGCAGCTTTTAAGAAAGAGTACGGTGAAAATCGGGTGACAAATGACCCAATGGAAGCAGCATACATCGCCGTTTATTTGTGGAAGCAAGCAGTAGAAAAAGCTGGTACTACTGATTTAGAGAAAGTACGGGCTGCGGCATCTGGACAAACTCTAGATGCACCCGAAGGTAAAGTAACAATGGATGCCAATCATCACATATCCAAAATTGTGCGGATTGGTCAAGTTAGGCAAGATGGTTTGTTTGATATTGTCTATGCTACTCCGAACGCCGTTGAGCCAGTTCCTTGGAATCAATTTGTAAAAGAAACTAAGGGATTTGCTTGTGATTGGACTGACCCGGCTAAGGGTGGTAAATATAAGAAAGCCTAAATAATTCGTAATTCGTAATTCGTAATTCGTAATTAATTACAAATTAAGAATTAGTCAATTTTAACTTTGTAGGGTGCGTTATAGCGAAGCGCAACGCACCATTTATCTTAGTGGGTTACGGTAAAAATATTTATTGCCACTATGTTTATTCGCTGGTGTCGTAACACACTTTACAGGTAATTACGAATAAGTAGTGAGGAAAAAAGTGTTATCAGGATTTTTAGAAGCTGTATTTAATGGTATTAGTATTGGCGCTGTATTATTAATTGCCGCATTGGGATTGGCGATTATATTTGGATTGATGGGTGTCATCAATATGGCGCATGGTGAGTTGATGATGTTCGGCGCTTATGCCACATTTGTTGTGCAAAATGTCTGTAAGCAATTGGGTGGAGTGTGGTTTGAAGTCTATATATTTTTGGCTTTGATTATTGCATTTATATTTACGGCTGCTGTGGGATTAATTCTAGAAAGAGGCGTGATTCGTTATCTTTATGGACGCCCATTAGAAACTCTATTAGCAACTTGGGGAGTAAGTTTAATTTTTCAGCAGTTTGTTCGCAGTGTGAATTGGGTATTGGTAATTGGCATAGGTTTATTTTCTCTGTTATTTTTTGGAGGTTTATGGATTTTAAATTCTCGCACAGATTTGGGAAGAGTTCGTAACTGGATTGTGACGGTGATATTTTTACTATCGCTGGGGGTGACAATCACAACGGGCAATTTATTGAGTCAAACTTATCAGCTAGCAGTGACTCAACCTTGGTTTGGCGCTCAAAATGTGGATGTAACCGCACCGACTTGGTTACAAGCAGGTATATCTTTGGGCGGTGTACAATTACCCTTTGCCAGGTTGTTTATTATTGGTTTAACAATCATTTGTGTGACGGGAATTTATTTATTTTTACAACGTTCTAGCTGGGGTTTAAGAATTCGGGCTGTGACGCAAAACCGGAGTATGAGTGCTTGTTTAGGAATTCCAACTGAAAAAGTTGATGCGATTACTTTTGCACTGGGTTCTGGTTTAGCTGGTGTCGCTGGATGTGCAATTAGTTTGCTTGGTTCTGTAGGACCAAATACGGGACAAAACTATATTATTGATACTTTTATGGTTGTTGTCGTTGGGGGTGTGGGCAATTTAGTCGGTACGATTGTGGCGGCGTTGAGTATTGGTACGGCTAATTTTTTAATTGGTTCTGGGACTCTGGCTTTATTGTTGAGTCCTATTAAACCCTTAGCTGATTTGTTTACTTTTTTTGCGACGACGAGTATGGCTAAGGTGATGGTATTTGCGCTGATTATTATATTTTTACAGTGGAAGCCAGGGGGGATTTTTCCTCAGAAGGGGCGTACTGTTGATGTTTAAACCGCTTCAGACGCAAAGGACGCAGAGAATGAGAAAGATAGGAGGAGGATTATTAATTGAGGTGGGGGTAGTGATTGCGATCGCACTTTTCCTCATTATCATTATGCCACTGTTGCTTACGGAGTTTCGTCTAAATTTGTTAGGACGATTTTTGTCGCTGGCGATTGTGGCTTTGGGTATTGATTTGATTTGGGGGTATACTGGTTTATTGAGTTTGGGACATGGTATTTTCTTTGGTTTGGGTGGATATGCGATCGCAATGTACCTAAAACTCCAAGTTCCTACTGGTGAATTACCTGATTTCATGGGCCTTTATGGGGTTACAGAACTTCCCGCATTTTGGCAACCTTTTTATTCTTTTCCTTTGACAATAGCTTTTGTAGTACTAATTCCAGGGTTATTGGCAGGAATATTAGGATATTTAGTATTTCGGAATCGCCTCAAGGGTGTTTATTTTTCCATCTTGACCCAAGCCGGAACTATTGTATTTTTCAACTTCTTTAACGGTCAACAACAATTTTTCAACGGTACGAACGGACTAATAGATTTTACAACTTTGTTTGGGGCAACGGTCAGCGATGCCAAGACGCAGTTTATTTTCTACACGCTAACGGTAGTGTTTCTCGCAGCCACCTACGGTATTTGTCGCTGGTTGACAACTGGACGCTTTGGCAGATTGTTAATAGCTATTCGTGATGATGAAAGTCGGGTAAGATTTTCTGGCTACGACCCTACAGATTTTAAGGTGTTGGTGTTTGCAGTTTCCGGTGCGATCGCAGGCATTGCAGGAGCATTTTACACCATTCAGAGTGGCTCTGTATCACCCAGAGCAATGGATATTGCCTTTTCCATTGAAATGGTGATTTGGGTAGCAGTAGGCGGACGCGCTACTTTAATTGGCGCAATTGTCGGAACTTTATTAGTAAATTATGCCCGCACTTTTTTAAGCGAACAATTTGCTGAAATCTGGCTATTTTTCCAAGGCGCACTATTTTTAATAGTTGTCACAGTGCTTCCTGACGGTATCGTGGGATGGTTGCGTAGCCAGAATATATCTTTTTTCAACCGCCGTCAAGAAATTGCTACATATCCCACCTTGGAAGAAGACCCGGAAGTGCAACATGAACGCAAAAATATTGGAAACTGAAAACGTAACTGTTAGTTTTGACGGTTTTAAGGCGCTAAATCAGCTTAACTTTAGTATGGATGTGGGTGAATTACGAGTAGTAATTGGCCCCAATGGTGCAGGAAAGACAACATTTCTGGATGTGATTACCGGGAAAGTGCAACCAACCGTTGGGCGAGTTTTATTCAAAGGAAGAAATCTCCGTTCTTTACCTGAATATAAAATTGCGCGGTTAGGAATTGGGCGCAAGTTTCAAACACCCCGAATTTACTTAAATTTAACGCCCCGTGAAAATCTAGGAATTACTATTAATAAGAATAAAAATGTATTTTCTACTTTGTTTGAACGTTCTAATGCGGTTGAAAAGAATAATATTAAAGGATTATTAGAAACCATTGGCTTAACGCCGAAAGCCGATATCAGAGCAGGTTTACTTTCCCACGGAGAAAAGCAGCGTTTAGAAATTGGGATGTTAGTGGCACAGTCACCTGATTTGTTACTCGTTGATGAACCTGTTGCGGGTTTAACAGATGAAGAAACCTATAACATTGGTGAATTACTTTTAGCATTAGCGCAGAGTCATTCCATTTTAGTAATTGAACATGATATGGAATTTGTGCGTCAAATTGCCAAGAAAGTAACAGTATTACATGAAGGTTCGGTGCTGTGTGAAGGGAATTTTGAGGAAGTTCAAAATGACTCTCGTGTAATTGAAGTATATTTGGGAAAACAAGAAGAATGAAAAACTCGATTGCACTTTTTATTTGCCTGCTGATTCTGGTCGATTTGCACTATTGAATACCTGCTCTACTGTTAGGGCCCAGTCAACAATTACCACTGATTCCATGCAAGTAGCACCTGTAAATACCTTATCCTCATACTGTCCCTCTACCCACTGGCAAACCGTAATTCGTTGCATCTGTGGGTCAACAATCCAATACTCTAATATCTCCCTAGCGGCATACTCCGTCCGCTTATAGCGATAATCACGAACACTGTTTGCTGTTCCCGGAGAAACAATTTCAATCACTAGCGCAGGCGGCGGCATATCACGCGTGAGAGTAGCACGAGTAGCACCGATAAGGGCAGCATAAGATTCTTCTGTGTGAACCATTAAGTCAGGTAAACGACATCTGGCCCGTCGCCCCGCCACCTCAATTTCTGTATCCTTGTGAGCAATTAAATAAAATGCGAAATGTTTTAGTAGTGCAACGAATAGAAATCTTGCTAGATTGCTATTTTCCTGACTTTCTGGTGGCATCTCGACTAGTTCTCCATCCACCAACTCATAGCTCGTGTCTGTACCATCGTCATAGGTAAGATACTCCTCAAAGGTCAGCAGTTTTTGGGTTTTCGTCGTTTGGGTCATTTGCTTTGCCTTCTTACCCTACACAGACTACCACTGAATATTACTGCTATTCTAATCTAATACGGTTCGGTTAAAGAGAATCGTAGGTTGGGGAGCAACTGCCCTATTTCAGTTGTAAAAAATATCAGCATGAGTAAAGCTCGTTCTAAGCTTATCGAGTATGGTTTTGCTAACCTGGCTCATCAGCACATTGGAAAATTGTATACAAATCCAGATGTTGAATCTCTCATGAGACTTGCTTTTGAGCGCACTGTAAAAGACTTTCATGCTGGGGTGTTTAGCGCAGGCTAACACTGCTCTGTGCCTCTGTGTGAAATTTTCATCTATCTATATGATATGTAATCTCTAATGCTAAAAATTTCTAACCTCAACGTTTATTACGGTGAAAGCCACATTCTCCGCAATGTAGATTTAAGCGTACCATATGGGCAAATGATATGCTTAATTGGACGCAATGGTGTAGGTAAATCTACATTACTTAAAACAATTATGGGATTACTCAAATCCCGTAGCGGTACAATTAACTTAGGTGGAGAATTAATCAACTCGAAATCTCCAGACCAAAGGGCGAAGTTGGGAATTGGTTATGTTCCCCAAGGACGAGAGATTATCCCCCGGTTGACAGTCAAAGAAAATCTGCTGTTGGGGTTGGAAGCTAGACGCAAACCAGTAAAAAAAGCAGAAATTCCAGAGGAAGTTTTTAGCTTATTCCCGGTGTTAAAAACCATGCTTTCGCGGATGGGTGGTGATTTGAGTGGGGGACAGCAGCAACAATTAGCGATCGCACGTGCTTTAATGGGAGAGCCTCAATTACTCGTATTGGATGAACCCACTGAAGGTATTCAACCCTCAATCATCCTCGAAATTGAAGCCGCAGTCCGTCGCATTGTCGAAACCACAGGCATTTCGGTTTTATTGGTAGAGCAACATTTACACTTTGTCCGTCAGGCCGATTACTATTACGCTATGCAAAAAGGTGGTATTGTCGCCTCCGGTTCCACAGATGAACTTAGCCAAGATGTGATTCAACGCTTTTTAGCTGTTTAATTTTTGATATTTCTATATCAATAGTGTCGGAAGCAATCAAGTCTGCTGCTTCTTGTAAAAGCTCATGTTGTTCCTTTTGAATTGCTTCTAAGCGACTAGAAATTTCTGCTAATCGCTGTTGCTTACTTGGTTGAAAATTCTCCGATAGCAAAACTGGCAAATTATCAATTGTTTCACTAGCAGTCATTCGTTGAACAGCAAAACTGCCAACTTTAGTTAAGGATAGAAAACTAACTTTAATCAAAGCCTGAAGCAATTTTAATGGAACTTGCAGTATTGACCAACTAGCTGTTTCAATCAAGCGGACGATTGCTTTGATGATGCTCCAGACCAGAGCGATCGCAAACAAAAAAATCACTATACTAATAATTGGGTGATTAGTTGCCCAACCTAGTATTTGAACTAACCTAAAAAATGTTGGGTGTTGTGTCAGCCAATCACTTACAGAAGATGTCATTGCATCTTTAACTGCACCCGATGTTGTACTCTTAAATTTGTCAGCAGTTTGCCAAGTCTGTTCTAAGCTTGTCGTAACTGTATCAATTGCTTTATCAGTCGTTGTAGTTGCTGTTGCCTTCAAAGACTCCCCAACTTGTTGTGCTGAGTTATTTAAAGAGTTAACATTTTCACCGACAAAATCTTTCACATTTTGTAAGCGTTGCAAAACTTCGTTAGATAAATGTATGTCTATTTGGGATGCCATAAAACATTTCACCGAGGTTGAAATCTAACCCGTAACCCATCTTTAGGGCGATTGCTGGGAACCAATACTGTTTCTAAACTTTGATTGGGTAATATCTCCCAATGATAATTGCGTAGAAGATGAGCAGCAATAATCTTCATTTCCATTTTGGCAAAGGCTATACCAATACAGATGCGTGGCCCACCGCCAAAACCAACTAAACTAAAAGGATACTTTTTATGTTCTTGGCGCTGAGGACTGAAACGTTCTGGATCAAAACGCTCTGGTTCAAGGTAGATTTCCTTTAGGCTATGAGTTATCACAATTGAATAAAGCAACCGCCAACCAGCAGGAACGTGATAACCATTAAATTCAAAGTCTTTAATTACACCACGAAACCCACCTCCGACAGGTTGATGCAATCTTTCGACTTCCCACAAAACCTGATCTAAATAGGGCATTTTCCCTAATTGTTCTAAATCCAAATTCCCTTTATTTGCAAGTTGTAATTGTTCAACTCTTGCTTTTTCGAGTACTTCTGGATGACGGGCTAACTCTGTACACAACCAAGTCAGCATCGAAGTAGTAGTTTCATGTCCAGCGAAGAGTAACAGCACCGCTTGGGCAATGATTTCTTTTTCACTTAGCCTATTACCATCTTCATCTTTAGCTTGGATTAACAAGCTGATGGTATCTTTAGTTGGGTTTTGCTGACGTTCTCTAACAACTTGAGTTAGATGCTCTAAAATCTGATCGCGAGCGGCTATAGCTTTACCAAATGTAGTAAATGGTAATGGCAACGGATTAATAGCAAACAGCCCATTTGTCAAAGTTGTAAACAACTGGCTGAGGCGCACACATTCAGCCCCAGGACGCGTACCCAACAACAATTGACTAGCAATATCAAATGTTAGCTGTTTAAACTCTTGAAACCAGGTAAACTCCTGTTTTTTCTCCCACTTTTGAAGATAGCCGCGCGTAATATCTTCCATTGTGGAGACATAATTCGCCAATGCTGGGCCATGCAACGCCGGCATCATCAAGCGGCGATTTCTGCGGTGTTCCTCTCCATCTTGCAGAAAAAGCGATTCACCTAGTAATGTCTTGAAATTATCAGGCCATCCCTCGCGCCAAGAAAAATTCTCCATGTGGGTTGACAAAATAAACTCTAGTGCCTCCGGTCCTGCCATTACCACAGTTGGTCTGCCAAGAAGATGGGTTTTGTAGATAGAACCATACTGGCGATAGCGCTTTTTGGCAAAATCGGGGTCGAAAACAAAGGAGAGTGTTTCACCTAATACTGGTATACCAAAGCTTCCTGGCGGTGTTTGATTACTTTTCATGTCAAGTTTAGAAATTACCTATTGGCAGAAATACAATATTTTTTAATTGGTCTGAGAAATCCGGGTATCCACAATTTACATCAAAAGATTCCTGATGGAAGACGAAAGATAAGTTTGGCAATTCATGAATTATACGTGTTAACTTAACGTGAAAGTCATGTAACACAAGGAACTAAAGTTCAAAACGTGTGAGTCAGCCAACAGTTAAGCTATTTCTAGGCTTTTGTTGACATCAATGTAACCTCCGGGAAGCCTTCGGCTACATGAATTGCTCCTACGTAAAAATAAGCGTTTTGGCTATTGTTTACGTAAGTCCTGAGTAAGATAAATTTAATACTAGTATAATCTTCTAAACAATATAACTTCACAAAATAAACCTATGAAAAAGAATAGTGTCTTAACCACAATATTAGTGCTAGGAATTGCAATATGTGGAGTTTTACCTGGAAGGAAAGCCCTTTCACAGACAAGTCAAATTTGTGCATCATCTTCTATTCCAACAGGTTTTGTTGTCACTAGTATCTCTACTAACTTTATTGAGTGTGGTAATTCTTTTAATAATCTTCTAATAATTCAAAATGCTAGTGTTATTTCACCCGGTAGTTTATTAAATGTTTGCCCATCATCTCCTACTCCAACAGGTTTTGTTGTAACTAATATTTCCACTAGTTTTACTCAGTGTGGCACTTCTTCTTTTAGGAATAATATTAGAACAATCCAGCGTGCTGATGGCTTACCTCTTAATACTTTATTAAATATTTGCTCATCATCTCCTGTTCCAACAGGTTTTGTTGTAACTAATAGTTCCACTAGCTTGACTCAATGTGGTGGTTCTTCTTTTGATAATATTAGAACAATCCAGCGTGTTAGCTAATTAGTTTTATCTCCCGAAGTTTGCAGAAAGATTCAGTGTTAAGGTCTAAGCTTTATGCTGCGATTCAGTCTATGACACCAGAAGCTTTAGTATATAAAGGTTTAGTAGAGAGTAAATCTAGTATTTTGGAGTGGCTAGAGGAGGGCTGAGGTATAAAATATGTGTTTAAATATTGCTTTATTTAGATTTGGGAATGTCATTGCACAGTTTGCGATCGCTATCATTTATATTGTCGTTACTGTTTAGATAATTCTGCGCCAACTTACAACTTTGCTTTAGGAGTTCATCTAAATCAAAATTCCATAATGCAACTGTGTAATTACCAGCAGCAGCTATGCTTTTACCGTCAGGACTAAAACTTACATCTCCTGTTCCAAGACGTTGGTAAGTACTGAGTAATTCACCATCTTCAACATTCCAAAGCTTGATTGTTTTTTCTGTAGCTGAAGCAATCATCTTATTATCATAACTAAAACTAATACTACTTACCTTATCGGTTTCTGTAAGTGGCTTATGGTTATTAATGACAGTGCCATCCCACTTCCAAAGCTTAACCTTTTTATCATCACTAGCTGAAGCAATCATCTTACCATCTGGACTAAAAATTACGCGGTTCACTTTACTGTCATGCTGCATAGGTGTTTCAGTTGTAATTTGTGTACCATCACTCCGCCAAAGTTTTATAGTTCTGTCACTAGCTGAAGCGATAATATTACCATCTGGGTTAAAACTAACGCTATTGACTTCATCATCCTCTGATATGTTCTTAATCGGAGTTCCATCGGGTCTCCAGATTTTAATAGTTTTATCTTTACTGGCTGAAGCGATCGTCTTACCATCAGGGCTGATACTCACACTGTTGACCACATCCTGATGTATAGGAAAAGTTTCTAAAAACTCTACTTCTCTACCCGGCTCGTTTTGAATCTGCCAGAGTTTTACAGTGTCACGAACCCCAATAATAGCTATTGTCTCGGTGTTAGGAATAAAGTTTATATCACTGATACGATTTATATCAGGCTCTTTTTTAAAAATTAGTAAATCTTTAATTTGTTTACCATCAAACTGCCATAGTTTTACTTCATTTTCATCAGTATAAGTTGCTAATGTCTTTCCATCAGAGGAAAAATTGACATTTTTAACTGAACTTTCGTTTTGATTGGGAATAGAAATTAATTTGCCATCCCGCCAAAATTGTATTTCACTGCCAGAACTAACTAACATTTGAGAATTTACACTATAAATAGGGTTTGGGGTATCAATAGTTTGAATGACACTACCATCAATCCTTCGGGCTTCTATATAGCTTTGATATTCAATTCCTATAGTCTGGCTATCAGAGCTGAAAACTATGTTAGCTATACTCTCATTTTCCTTGTCAGAAATGCTGCTTTTGGTATCTAAAGTTGCAAGTTCAGTGCCATCAATTCTCCATAGTTCTATGTAGGTGCTATATTGAATACCTATTGTCTGACTATCAGAACTGAAAACCACTTGCGCTATTCTCTCCTCGTTCTTTCCTGGAAGTCTTTTCCAGGGTGTACCATTCATCTTCCAGAGTTGCACTGTGTTTTCTTTGTCATCTAAATTGCGAATAGCTAGTGTTTTTCCATCAGGGCTGAAATCGATTTTTATCAAACTACTACCCTTTCCTAGTATAGTTTGAATTAATTTGTTATCTCGTTGCACGAATTTTAAAATATTATCCCCGTCTAAAATGACGAGGCTTTTGCCATTATTACTTAAACCCATACTTTCAATAGAATCGGTGTGATATTTCAAGGTTTTTATCTCTTCGCCATTTCGTCGTTTCCAAATTTTAATAGTTTTATCTTTGCTAGCCGTAGCAATGGTTTGTCCATCGCGGCTGAAACTGATTTTGTAAACTGTATCCTTATGCCCTGTGAGAGTTGAGATTGGTTTACCATCATTTTCAAATAAGCTCACACTATAGTTATTGTTACTAATGAGAGCAATAATTTTCCCATCGGGGCTAAAACTTCCGTCGATAACCTTTCCTTCAAGAGTGTTTACAACAGCACCATCACGTCCCCGCAGTTGAACCATACTGTCTTTACTTGCAGATGCAAGTATCTGACTATCTTTGCTGAAACTAACTGCTGAATTACTACCTGGAAGAGTGGAAAGTAAAAGTAGCTTTTTACTGTCAAGTTGCCAAAGTTGCACTCTGTTTTTGTCACTAGTAGATGCAATTATCTGACCGTTTGGGCTAAAACTAACATTTTTAATTGGACTATTATCAGAGGTTTGGAACTGCCTACCTTCAAGATTCCACAATTTTATTGTGTAGTCATAACTCCCTGAAGCAAGCATCTTGCCATTTGGACTCAAACTCAAGCTAGTAACCCCTTGTGTATGTCCATTGAGTAATTCAAATATAGTGTTGATGTTATCTGGCGAAGATAGTGAAATTCTATTATCATCAATTGAAAAGGAAGCTAAGATTTGAGTCTCAGGGCTAAATTTACTATTATTACCAAACAATAATACATTATTACTCAAATCAATATTGCTATGATACAACTTTAAGCCGCCCCATCCCAAACGATTAATGCTTTTACTATCATTGCTTAAGTTAACACCAACAACAGCCCCGCTTAAATAAAAAACTTTACTGCTTTTAGCATTAAGCTCCCATACTTGTACGATGCTATTGTGATTTTCAGAAATAATTTTTTTTGAATTACGACTAAAAATAAAACTTCTAATTGTATCTTTATGATTTTTTAATTCTTTAATTAATTTATTATGCTTATTCCATATTTTTAGAGTTCCTGCTTCAGTAAGCCAAGCAATCATCTTTCCGTCAGGACTAAAACTGATACTAGTAATAGCATCCTGAACATTCTTAGGGTTTTTACTGGCTTTAGCTTGAATATTTTGGGGTTGTTGAATTGAATTTATACGCTCAGAAATATTTTGTTTGTTATCATTGCTGACAGGAGCCTCATTTTTATTATCTTGAGGAGTATTGATATTGGTGGGAATTTCTGTACCATCAAGATTCCAGAGCTTCACGGTTCCATCTTTAGTGCCAGCAGCAATTATTTTGCTATCCGGGCTGAAAGTGAGAGTGGTAATGCTATCGGGATGTTTAATAGACTTCCCCTCCCCGTATTTTCTGCCATCAGAATGCCACAGTATTATTGTTTTGTCATCACTACCAGAGGCAATCAAATTACCATCAGGACTAAAACTAACGGTGTTAACAGCACCACTATGTCCTTCTAGGGTGTTGCTCTCTCTAATTCCATAACTTGCTGATTGTAAAGCTGTAACTACCTGGTACTTAGTATTATCTTTAATTGGAAATTTCCAAGAATTCGACAACTTTAATTGCTTCCCTGCCTTTATGCCTTGTATCAGTGCTTTCATATCTTGATAAGCAGCTAAACGTCCGTCTGAAACTGCACTCATGGCGTTTAGCTCAGAATTATTACCATTAATAAATGCCAAGAAGGAAACGATCGCAAACCCACTAGCTACAGTTGCTAATCCCGCCAGTCCAATTCCAGTTATCCGTGCATCTCGTAATTGCTTTTGCAGAACCCTATTTAGTTCTTCTTGAGTACGCTGTTGCTGTTCTTCTGCTTCTTTGAGTTTTGCCAGTAATTCTGCACTGCGTTGTTGGCGGATAAACGGTACTAAATAATCATGCACCAATTGATATCGATCAGCCGGAGTTTCTAGTACTCGAAACACCAACCCTGAACCTACAAGAATCTCAAGTACCAAGTCTAAATTTTGCGATTCTGTTGCTAAATCTTTTACTAATTCAGCGCGAGTCTTCAGAGGGCGAGTATTATTTTCATTAGTCAGCAAGTACAAAACTAACTGAGCAGCGCGTTCATTTTCTAAGCCACAGTCTTTAACTACTTCTTCTAAAAATCGCTCTACTAGTTTCTCTTTTAACCAGTGTTTTCTATACTGTTCAAGCGTCGTAATTTTTTCTGTTTGCAGTTGTGCCCCAATTACCTGTAATTCAATAGGACGCACTTCTCGTAACTCACTTGCTAAATCCTCTACCAACGCATCTATCAAATCAGGTGCTAGAGAAAACTGGGAGTTTTTAGTGAAGCTTTGAATGACGGATTTGGCAACTGATGGTGAAAAATTCCCTAAGTAGTAGAGGATATTTTTATCTAAAATGTCGTTGTCAATGATTGGTAACTCTGTGGTGCGACTCCACTCTAATAAGTAATGCAGATAATCTTGTCTGAGTGACAAGATAACTTTTACATAAGAAATGTTGAGACAATCACGCAAAAAATCATAAAAACTTCGTCTGCTAGCTTGGTCTTTATAAGCAAAGAAAAACTCTTCAAACTGATCAAAAATTAGCACTGTTACCAGATTGCGATTTTCATTTTGCTGCAATTGTTCAATAATTGCTGCTGATGTTTCAACTGGTGCAGGCAACCGAACGCCTCTCACTTCTTCTAGTTTTTCTACCAACAGCCTGCCACATTCCTTTTCCCAAGCAGTATAAACTTGCACTAAAATTGGTAGAGTTTCCAGCCCATCAAATGAAGTGAGTTGTAGAACTGGCAATAATCCAGCTTGCACAATTGAGCTTTTACCCACGCCAGATTGTCCGTAAATTACGGTGAGTTTACAATCTGTTCTGCCAATACGATGGAGCAGACTCTTAATATCCTGCTGTCGTCCAAAAGCGGCTACAACTTCCCCAAATATGTCTTTTGATGGTTGATTGGGTGAGTTAGCTGGGTTGATTGCCTGTCGTCGGGGCTGTAAACGTCCCGCACCGATAAAAGCTCGAAACCCATATTGGCTCTCTATCTCACGCTGTTTTTGCTTAAGCTGAAAGGCTTGTTGGTAGTCTTTTTGCTCGAATTTAAGATCGTGCAACTCTTCCAATATCTGAATATAAAGCAGGGGATTATATTGAGGCTGACTTTCATTTTTAGCCTTTTCTAAGGTGTTGACAGCTTCGTTAAGTTGACCCAATTTTCGCTGGCTTTTTGCTAAAATAAAGTGATATAGTCCCTGTTCTTGTGGTAAAAAATTAGGGATTATCTCTAATGTTTCTAGAGCATTTTGAGCCAGTTCATGGGCATCATTCCAGCGTAACTGTTCTAGGGCGACTTCCGCTAAAAAGCCATAATCTTGAGCAATTTGCTTGGGAGCGTCATAGTTTTGATGCAGTTTCAGTGCTTTGTGAGCTAGTTGATGTAGGTCTTGCCAAGCTTTTAAACGGCGCAAAACTTCCCCAAGTTGACTAATATGTTTAGCAACTAATTCGGGATGTTGAGCCTGTTCAAAAATGTTTAGGCTTTGCTGGAAATAACTTCTCGTTTCTTCCCAATAAATTTGATTTTCTATTGGTTGTTGTTCGGCTTTGCTGTAATAAGCTAAGGCGATATTTAGCAGTAATATTCCTTGCCGATCTAAATTGTTACTTTGCTGCCAATAAGTCAAGCTTTGCTGATAATTAGCGATCGCTAAATCTAGCCGATTACTTCTATAATCCAGCAAGCCCAACATAAATGCCAAACTAGCTTGGAGTTCTGGATCTGATTCTTGCTGATCGCTAGCTAAATCCTCCTGCACGGCTTTGAGGTCAAAACCATCTAAACTAAAGTCAGCATCACTACTAAAGGCTTGCTCTGCTTTTTGGCGCAGGGATTTCACCATATCATCGGATGCAATGGTAAATTGAATCGGTGGACTAGCCCAGCTATTGAAATCTGGTGCTAACCGCCCCAATCTATGCAGTATCCTATCTGTTACCCACAATATTATGGGGAAGGCAAAATCGCTCTTGAATTTATCTCGCGTTTTATTAGCAGCAACAAGCAGATCGTCAAGTGCTTGAACTGACTCTAAACCTAAAACCATCAAAGCGGCTGGTGGCTGATCTTCTACTTGGTGCAGGATGTTGCTATAAAGTTTTGTGGTGGATGACGGTAGAACTAATTCGGCAAATTCAACACTGCATTGCTGGCGTAACCTTTGTAGTATCTGCTCTTGCAAACTAGTGTAATTGCACCGCACCAAAATTAAAGAAAAGCGTTTTTGAGTTAGTTTGAGTGTACGTGCTAGTGTTTGTAGCGATCGCTCATTATCTGGCAAGATATTCTCTAATCCGTCTAATTCAGACATAATCTTACTTCCTTAGCTGTTGCCACAACTTAAATTTTGCCGTTTCTGTTAAAAGCGGATTGAGAGCAAACCAGCGCCCTTGATTATCCTGATATTCAAAGACGAACAGGCTACGTAACAGGGTTTGGTATTCTTTGTCACCCTTGACTCTCTGTTCTTGTACTACTTGAAACAGCAAATCCCATTCTTCATCATCAACGGAAAGGATCAGGCGATCGCGGGCATCCCGAATTACAGATTCTAGGATATTCCGAGAAATCGGCGGATCTACTTCCTGGAGACAACGAAACAGCATTCCTAGCAAGTTTCGGACATGTCCACCACTAACGCTGCACAACCTCTCTAAAGTCTCAGGTGAATCAAAAACTTTTGTAATTAACCCTAATCTTTCCTCTGCCGGAATATCTGGAAAAGCCCTGGCCAAAACCATCTGCTGCAATAGCTGCATTCCTGCCAAATACTCAGTTCCATCTCTGAGTTGCACTGGAATCATCGGCAAAACTTTCGGGTCAACTCCACCACCCAAGCGGTTTTTCAGCGCTTCGCAGTCATTAGAAAAAATCAATGACAAAGGCAGAGTATAAACCAAATGGCAATTCAGTTTACGTAGCTGTTCCCCCCGTTCAATAAAAAGATATTCTGGTAGCGATCGCCCTGATGAAGTGGGTCGATTGTCTATTCGATCCAGATTATCAACAATCACCACCAATCCTTTTTGACCGCGTTGCTTTAGTTGCTCAGTGGCAACTGTGATAATCTCTTCGTTAATAAACTGCAAAATTCTATTCGTTTGCGGTTCCAAATACTGTCTTAATTTAGAACGCAGTTTAGGACTATCTTTCGTTTTGGCTGTGATTTTGCCAATCCCTGCGGGGAGAGAAAATTCTAATTGACCATCAGTGCTACCCTTGATTTTAGCTCCCATCAACTCCGTTTCAGCCGTCACTAATACTGGTGTCTGCAAAAACTCCCAGACTCCATTCAGGAAAGATTGAAAACCTTGGGGTTGCAGATTAACGTTAACCTGCTCTAAACTTTCACCTACCCGCCGGGCGATCGCCAGCATAATATCTGTAATATCTACGTCTGTTTCATCCAAATCTTTGGTGGACTCAAAGTAGACTACATGAAATCCTTCACTTTGCAACTCGGTTTTCAGCCGCGATAACTCAGTAGATTTACCACAACCAATATGTCCGGTAAATAACTGGCAGGTGGGTTTATTCGGGGATAATCGGGTAATAGTCCGCTTCAGGGCATCAATAATTTTGCCACCCCGCACACTAGCAAAGTCAATATAGTAGAGTTTATCCTCTGAATTAGCCAAGACTAACGTTCTACTGGGATCGCAAGCATCAAAGAATCTCTGTAAATCCAAGTTCATCATAGTTTTTGCATTTTCTTTATGACTAACTAAATACAGTAGAAACACGAAATTTTGCGTCTCTACTGCCGCCATCATTTTCTAAATTGGTATCACAACCAAATAATTTGTAATTACGAATTACAATGAATAATCTAGGCTGTTTACCCGTAATTATACTAGGTTTGTTCTAACGGAGAATTTAACTAATGGTTGCGAATGTTAACGAAATTCAGCCTTATTCAAGGTGAAATAAAAAAGCGTAGGCGTTCGCGTAGCGTCTCGTAGAGAAGCCCGCCGTTGGCGTTCGCGCAGCGTGTCGTAGACAAGCCTCTGTCTGCCACACGCTGCGCGAACGTAGAGAAGGCATCGCCAAAAAAATAAATTCTTTTGCCCCATGCCCAATAACTTTATCAGCTATTATTCTTCGGTTTACGCAATTGCTGAGAACCAATTGGGCCGAGAATTTGGTTAAGGCTACGCAATTGCTCTGCTGTACCCATACCAATTAGCCGATCGCCTGGCATTAAGACTGTATCGCCAGTGGGGCCACCGATTAAAGTCCCATCAACACGGCGAATTGCCAGAACCAATGCCCCAGATTGCGATCGCAATCTCGCTTTTTGCAAACTTTGACCCACAAAGGGACAAAAAGCCGGGTCGAGTAAAAATTCTTCCATATATAATTGACGGTCTGCACCTGTCAAAATCCCGTCTACAAAGTCTAATACTTGGGGTCTGAGAGCCGCAGCAGCCATGCGCTTCCCACCAGTAATATAGGGGGATATGACTTCATCTGCACCACCGCGTCGTAACTTCTGCAAAGCTTCTTCTGTACTTGCCCGTGCGATCACCCGAATTCCCGAATTTAGTGTTTTTGCTGATAAAACAATGTATAAATTTTCGGCATCGGAAGGCAGGGCTGCAACAATACATATTGCCCGTTCAATACCAACTTTCAAAAGTGTGTCATCTAATGTAGCGTCACCTTGATATGCCGTATAACCTTCTGCCTGCGCCCTTTGTACAGATTCCATGTCAGCATCAATCACTACAAAAGGTGCGTCTTCTGCCCGAAATTCCTTGGCAATTTGACGACCAGTGCGGCTAAATCCACAAATGATGTAGTGTTCTGTTAGGGATTCCATTAACCGCCTCTGTTGCTGTAGCCGAATTCCTTCTTGAAAGTAGCCTTGAATGATCGCTTCTGTAAATCTGTTGACAATGTAACCGATATTGATTACACCCAACAAAATCAGGGCAATTGTAAATAACCGCCCTCTACTACCTAGTGGGTGTGTCTCGCTATATCCCACAGTCGCAAGAGTGATCACTGTCATGTAAGCCGCATCTTCCCATGACCAACCCTCCACTAGCCAGTACCACAAAGTGCCAATTAGGAAAACACCGCCAAGAGCGATCGCCCCGGCCATTAACTCCTTTTGGATACGTTGATATTTTTGCTCCAGTGTTGAAAATGTTATAACAATAGTACTTTTAGCCTAATTTTTCTAGTTTTCTACTAACTTTATACCATTCGTTCTATTTAGTACATTTAAACTAAAAGTTATCTAAACTAATAGTCCAAACTCAATACTCCTAAGACATAATCCGAGCATCCACCGTAGGCGATACCTTCTCTACGTTCGCGCAGCGTGTCGCAGACAGAGGCTAGGCGTAGCTTGCTTCCACGGAGTGGTACGCAAACGCAAAACTTTTCGCTTTACTGACATTCTTTTAGTACTACTCAATCACCATACTGTACTGTGTAGATATTAGCTGCAAGTGTAGATAACTAGAGATGATCGCTGCTGTTGTTCGACCTCTGAATTTGCTAATTGCTTTGCTGCTATCTTGTTGTTTTTTGCTCACAAGCTGTCACCCAACACAGATGAAAAGCAAAGCATCTCAGGTAGCTCAATTAGTTTTAGTTTCATTAAGTGACCCGACTACTTTTAACTATGCCATTAATGATTCTCCATACAGTGTCTTTTCTTTCATTTACAAAGGATTGATCGATGAGAATGTTATAACTACCAAGTTGGAGCCAGGGCTGGCAGAATCTTGGTCAATATCAGCTGATCAAAAGCGAATTATTTTTACCTTAAAAACAGGATTGAAATGGTCAGATGGGGAACCTCTCACGGCAGATGATGTAGTCTTTACCTATCGAGACATTTATCTTAATAAAAAAATTCCCACTTTATATAGAGATTTTTTACGTATTGGCAACACAGAAACTTTCCCGTCAGTGCAGAAACTAGATGAACTGCGAATTGAGTTTACTTTTGCGGAACCATTTGCTCCTTTTTTGAGATACGCCGAAAAACTAGCGATTTTGCCGGCTCATGCCTTGCGTTCTTCTGTATTATCCACTGATGCTAATGGTAATCCTCAGTTTCTCTCAATGTGGGGAACCAATACTGATCCGCAAAAAATCATCTGTAATGGCCCTTACCAAATAGAAAGTTATACTCCTTCTGAACGGGTGATTTTACGACGTAATCCCTATTACTGGCGCAAAGATATTCAAAGAAACCCTCAACCTTATATTCAACGTATTGTCTGGCAAATTATTGCTTCTACAGAAACTCAGTTACTCAGATTTCGCTCAGGAGAACTGGATAATTTAAATGTGACACCAGCAGTATTTGGGTTACTCAAGAAAGAGGAAAAACGAGGAAAATACTTTATTTATAATGGTGGGCCTACTGCGGGTTTTAGCTTTGTGGGTTTCAATCTCAACCAAGCTATTAATCCCAAAGGTAAGCCTTTTATAGACCCAATCAAATCTCGATGGTTTAATAACTTAGTTTTTAGGCAAGCAGTTGCCTATGCCATTGATCGTAACCGCATGAAAACTAATATCTATCGCGGTTTAGGGGAAATCCAACATTCGCCAATTGCTGTTCAAAGTCCTTTTTATTTGTCCCCAGCAGCCGGGTTAAAAGTTTATGATTATAATCCCCAGAGAGCTAGGCAGATGTTGTTAGAGGCTGGTTTTAGGTACAACTCCCAAAAAGAACTGTTAGACCAAGATGGAAATCGGGTGCAATTTAATCTTTTGGTGAAATCGGAAGATCAATCAAGAATCGATGCCGCAGTTCAAATCCAACAAGACCTCAGGCAAATTGGGATCAAAGCAGATATGCAGGTAGTCAGTTTTAACGTAGTATTGCAAAAGTTACTCTCTCGTCGAGATTGGGATTGTTATGTAGGTGCGTTTGGTGTTCCCGGTGCAGATGTTGAACCTAACCTTTTATCTTTATTTTGGACTAGTCAAGGCTCATTTCATCAGTTCAACCAAGGTGCTGCACCAGGAAAACCTCCACTCCAAGGATGGGTAGTTTCTGAATGGGAGAGAGAAATTGACAGTCTTTTTGGCGCAGGAGTCAAAGAACTAGACCAAAGCAAGCGCAAGGCGATTTATGGCAGGTTTCAACAAATCGTTGCTGAACAGTTACCGATATTCTGCCTTGTAAATCCAATCTCGTTTCAGGCGGTGCGGGAACGTGTCAATCCCATCAAGTTTTCTGCCTTGGGGCCAACTTTTTGGAATATTGATGAACTGAAAATTACAGAAAAATAATTCCAATCAAAAAATGTGTCCAAGCCTGACTCGTCAAAAGCGTAGGCTAGTATTTGACACTACCCCGTTTATAAAACCTACGGTGTACACACAAGTCCTAAAAACCTAGCTTGATAAGACTTTCCTCGTTTT
>NZ_JAYGHD010000038.1:0-31280 GCF_034932245.1 Nostoc sp. UHCC 0251 | reverse complement strand
TGGGATGATTAAAGCTTTGATAACGGTGTTTGAAATATAATTCAATATTTCCCCTGTGTTCCCAAGTTCCTAATACTTTAATAGCAACACTGGAATAATGAGCAAGTAAATCAATTTTTACTTCTGCTACTCGCTTGAGAACGGGTCTTTGGGTTACTCCTATTTTGTAGATAATTCCAATATTCGTTTCAATCTCTAAAAAATACAGGCTAGAGGATAGAATACGTTGAAGTTGAGCGCGATACAGCTTCAAATCAGTAAATCGATATACTAAATCTGGAGCATTTTTGTATTCGGCGTGTTTAAAAGCTAGCTCAAGTTTCAGCAGCTTTTTAAGTAATAGCGGCTCCTGTACATCATTGAATCGCCTGAAATATAGCGCTCCAACTGGAATTTTACCCAAATCACTAAATTCATATTCAGGTGGGGTTAAGCATACGTTTTTTCTCAATATTCCTGCTTTGAGTAAACCGGGAGTAACTAAGTAGGAACTAATAGGGTAATTTTTGGCTCCGTACTCCTGCCAAAGCAGTTTTAACTGTGCCAAATCCTTGCCAGATAATTGAATATTGAAATTATCATAGAGTGGCAGAGTAGGGAATTCCCGGTTAGCTACGGGGCGGCAAGTTTGGTCATTATGAGCAAAATGATGCTCTTTCACCTTGCCTTTTTTAGCAGTTAACTCCCCATTACAGTAAGGACACTTAAGTGAAGTCTTACCTCTTGTGATATCTTCAATACATATCAAGATACCTTCTTCATTTACACCATATTTCAGCCACATTGTCATACCATTATTGAATAGTTAAAGTTGCTTTTACAAGTGTGCTTCAACTTTTAAAAAATGTATCTATCTTCTGGGCTAGGTAATGTTGATTTGAAGAATGTAAGTGCAATGGAATCAAGCGTAGGCATCGCTTGATCGTCGCTCCTTATCTCTTGAGGATAAGTGTAGTTTGTGTGAATGGATACCCAAGAATTTCTTAGAGGAAAAAAGGAAAGTGAAGGCGTTGGCGATCGCTTAAACTCGTTAACAGGTTTACTCAATTCAGTTCTGGGGGATAATCTACTGGGAAAGTAACTGCCTGTGATGACCTTGGAAGACAACCAGCTAAACCTATTTTTTGATTTACCCCTCACACCAGCACGTAGAGCAGAGGCGCTGGTGATGAGCCAGGATGCTTTGGTGCGGTGGAAAGCGCAAATTTTGGACTATCAGCAACGGGTAAGGGAGAGCAAGCCGCCTGAGCAGGTGACACTGTTTGACATTGCACCAAAACACTGCGACCCAAACCGGATCGATCCGTTGCAGTTACAGGTGCGATCGCTCTCGTTTTGGAGGATGCCAGCAGATAGCCCCGGCGATGCGTGTCTGTACTTTGTTGTTGACTCTGCGGCTGGACTAGTGCTGTATGTGGGGGAAACTTGCAGAAGTAACAAGCGGTGGAAGGGTATACACGCCTGCAAAGATTACATAGCAAGCTATCAGGATTTGCATTATCGCTACGGAATGAAGACAGCAGTCAACATCGCGTTTTGGTGGGACACTCCCACAGACCGACGCGCACGGCAGGAATTGGAATTGAATCTGATTTTGAAGTGGCGATCGCCGTTCAACAAAGAAAACTGGGAGCGCTGGGGGCAACCGTTTGGGTAGGCCCCATCGCACCCCTACAGCTACTCCAGCTTCAGCTTTTGGGATGATACTTTGTAAAGTGCGATCGTGTTTCCTCTCTACGAGACGCTGAACGTGAACGCTTGTAAATCTGCGATCACTCCTTATCGCTTTTCATCTATCATCAGTTTATTGCTATCAAAATTGATATCAAATGGCTGATGACAAGACCCCACCAAGCGAAATGATTCGCGTCCCTACTGCCTTAATTCCAGTAGTACGCCAACTATCCAAACTGCACAGAGAGGGGCATACAATTGCCTTGCTGCAAGGCTTAGAAGAATTGATATCTAAGTTTGATAGCAATATTGATATCGATGTTGCCCCAAGCAGTAAATCGGTTTTGCAGCTGGAGGAGAAGCTGGAAACCAAACTAGAGGCTATCTCCAAGCATCTGGAAAAATTGGAACGGGCTATTTCATCAACTCGATACAACAGTCAACCCAAACAAAGAAGACAAGCTAACCCATACCAACAAACCCAAGTTGAACTGCAAGCATTGCCCTCTGAAAACTTAGCACCGCGACTAGGTTTAACACCGTCAAGCCTCACAACTGAGCGAGAAAACAAGATCGATAAAGAATTTATCAGCTGGACTCGTAACCGCGACCCAAGGGGCATAGGTTGGGAATGGAATGCAAAAGATGGGCTGTACTACCCAGTGAAATAACAGTTTTTTAGTAATATTTATGTACTAAGTAAATCGGCGATGCCTACGGCGGTAAACTACGCTATGAGTCCTCTAAGAAACTCGCTCTCGCTCTAAAATCTGCAATACAGCACCTGCACGGCGCTTTCTTTCCTCTCCCCGACGGTCATATCGTGCAGCCTGGGCTGGGGTAGCATGACCAAGCATCATTTGAACAGTAGCAAGATCCACTCCAGCATCTAGTAAATCTGATGCAAATGTGCGCCGTAAATCGTGGGGCGAGAATGCCTCTACACCAGCTTCCTCGCCCCGTTTGTGCAAAATGAATAACACCGCCTGGGGCGTGAGCCGTTGCTGAACAACACGACCAGATTTATTAACCTGACACAGCACTGGGCCAGCTGCCTTAGTTCTAATTTCAATCCAATCATCAACCGATGCAGCCGCGCTTGGGGATAAATAAAGCGTCCGGTCAACCTTTCCCTTACCAGACCTAACCTTTATTTCCCCATCATCAGATTTGAAATCCTTTAAATCCAGCTTGACCACCTCAGACCGACGCAGACCAGCACCGCGCAGAATGGCAATTAGGGCAGCGTCACGAAATCCGGCGGGGGTGCGATCGCCAAAGCAAACCGTCATCAACGAATCAATCTCGTCCTGGCTTAATGCCCGTCCCCTTAACTCCTTTCTAGCCTTCACACTCTGGATGTCTACAGCTCTCGCGTAATCGACGGGTGACATTAACTCTAATCTCAACGCTTCTTTGAGAACTCGCCGCAGCGCACACAAAACACGGTTAACCGTTGCGGGTTCATAGTTTTTGATAAGTGCTGCACGAATGGCGGCGGTGTGTTTGTAGCGTAATTCTGCCCAGTTGAGAGTTAGGTAATCTGCCTCGCCATTGGTTAGGAGTTGAGCAATTAGGGAGAGACTTCGCTTCATCGTCGGCTCAGACCCCGACGAAAGTGAAGAAAGGTAAACCGAGGCTGGGTGTTCCGTCAGTGGTGGCGGAACTCTGAGAACCAATGGTGCAACGGTACTAGTAGACATCACTTATCAAAATAGGCATTCTAGGAAACCATGTTTTGCACAATAATGTTTTGATAAGTAATCCACAATCGTACTCGCACACGGATGTTTCGTACTCAGTGTATGGATGTATGCAATATCTGGGGACAAGCCGTTACGTGTCTTGGCTCTCTCCCCCGCTTTCCTTTCCCTAAGAATGGGGGCGACCGTTTGGTTAGAGCGGCTTACTTTTCAAGAGAACTCAGGATGGGGGGGCGATCGCAACATACAAATTTAAAAGCGTAGTGAGAGAGCTAAAATATTTTCTTTTATATCTATTTTAGAAAAACCTATACACTTATATGTTTTTACAGTACTATAGAAAGTATGAATTAAGGTTGAAGCTCAACTATGAGTAAAAAACAGAATGAATCAGAGTTGGTTAAGCTCTCAGCTATAGACGAAGATATTCTCACGGCTTTGCTGGGAAGAGAACTTTACGGTCTTGAAATCTTGAATGTACTCAATGATGGCAGACCAATACCTATTGGCTTTGGGAGCTTATACCCCGCTCTAAATCGACTGGAGAAGAAAGGCTTAGTCTTGTGGCATTGGGGAGATGAAGCCGAAGAAACAGGTGGAGCGCGGCGCAAATACTATAGAGTAACGGCTTTGGGTGTAACGGCTCTCAGAGAAGTACAAGAATATCGTCAACAGCTTGCTTGGCGATCTGGAATGGCTACTCCCGGTTTAGAAGGAGCTTAACAACATGAGCCAAAATTTAAAGTTTAAAAGTGTGAGAGTGACAAAGGTTGCATTTACAGCAATAGCATCTATCTTATCTATCGCATTAGTTTACGCTCAGGAACTTCAAAACCCCAAAGAACATAATACGAAAGTTTACGATGTCAGCTTTAGCCCTGACGATAAGCTCCTTGCTTCTGGAAGTGGTGATGCCGCTATAAAAATCTGGGATGCCGCTATTGGCAAAGAATTGAATACTCTCAAAGGGCATTCAGACCGGATTTCTAGTATCAGCTTTAGCCCTGATGGAAAAACTATTGCTTCTGCTAGTGCTGACAAAACCATTAAAATCTGGAGTCTATACGGTAGAAGAACAAAAGTCCTCCGAGGACATGATGCTGAAGTCACTAATGTAAGCTTTTGTCCTGATAATCAAGTCATTGTTTCAAGCAGTGTTGATAATACAATATCCCTCTGGAGGTCAGACGGCAAGTTAGTAAAAACTTTAACCGTGGGTAGTTCGATTCGCAACGTTGATTGCAGTCCTGACAGCAATATCATTGCGGTTGCTAGCGATGATAGTCTAAAACTCTGGAGTCGAGACGGTCAGGAACTGCAAACTTTCAACCTTTCTTCATTAAATAATAGAGGAAAAATTTATATCGATTTTACCTCTGATGATAAAGCTCTTCTTATTGCCAATGATGAGAAAAAAGTCAAACCTTTAAGTTTACTCCGTTGGCTACAAGCAGGAAAAAAGGATAGCTATGAATTATACGCTTTCTATGAAAATTATCTTGCTGGAGGTAATACAAAAAAACTCAATATCAATGTTAAGTCTCCGGCTGTAAAGGATGGGTCTTTTATAAGCACTGCTACTATTGCACATGGAAATAGTGGCAATATCAGTATCAATACTAAGTCTCTGACTATAAAGGATGAGGCTGTTATAAACAGTGCTACCGTATATGGGAATGGTGGCAATATCAGTATTTATGCTCAGTCTCTGATTGTAAAGGATGGGGCTGTTATAAGCACTGCTCCTGCTGGACAAGGGAATGCTGGCGATATCAGTATCAATGCTTCAGAGAAAGTTTCCCTTGATAGAATGGAGAGCGACGAAATTTCAAGTTCCACATCCAGTGCTGTAGGATTTGATGATGCTGTGGGAAATGGAGGAAACATCAACATTAACGCAAGGTCGATTTTGTTGGATAATATTGCTAGTCCCTACGAGTACAACGCAGGTCATTTCAAAAATCGAGATAGTCGAGTATTAAAACCTTACAAAAAGAATCGTGAAAAGTCCAATAAAATCATTTTAAGTAATGAGAACAGTATCGTTGCTTCTATTGGTGGTAACAACACAGTCCTCTTGAGTAAGAATGGCTTATTACTACGTACCCTGAAACATAATAAGCCTGTTCGCGCTTTTGATTTTCATCCTAATCATACGATTCTTGCTTCTGGCTGTGATGATGGAACAATCTACATTTGGAATGTTAATACTGGCCAATTAATACGTAGTTTAAAAGTACATGAGAGGAAGGTAAACAAAGTTGATTACAGCCTTGACGGTCGAAGGATTACCTCTACTAGTGATGATGGTATTGTCAAGGTTTGGTATCCTGACTCATCTACTAGTAAAGGTGTAATAGTTGCATTTGTTTTCGTATTTTCTGGAGTCATGGTGTTATTGTCTATAACAAAGCGCCGACAAAGCAAACGACAGAAGAACACCTCCAACACTCAAAACAGTTACATCATAACTGGGTGGGTAATTTGTGTTTTGCCAGAAGATTGGCGAGGCGATCTAGAAGCATTACGTTATGAATTAATTGCTGCAAATAAACCCAAGTTTTACGTCAGATTCATTACAGCCACAACATTAATAGATATGCTTTTTGGTGGTATCCGAGTGAAGTTGCATAATCTTTATTATGGTAATAACTTCATGGCAGTTCCTGGTCGCCGTTCTATCACCGACAGCAAAGATAAGTCAGTAACTCACAATAATTTAAATGAGTAACCTGCTTGACTCTTCCAACTTCCAAGCAGGTACTCTTTATCCAATGTAGGAGAGCAACAAATGGATTCTAATCTTGCTACTAACCCACACTATAATAATATGACGAACAACAACCTTGCATCTGTTCCTATCACAACCCTCAACTCAGATTCAGTATTGATGGCTCGTATTGCAGAGGAAGGCTTACGTCAAACACAACAGACATTTAACATAGCTCGTCAAAGTTTTCTACTGGCATTGGTTATGACAGGAGCAAGCGCCATTGTAGGGTTTGTGGGTGTTGGATTTTTATTAACAGGGAAAGCCTCTGAGGGAACTATAACTACTGCTGGGGGACTTGTCTCAAGCATGGTTTTTATCCAACTTGCCAAAGATGCTAGCGATCGCCTCGACAAAGCTAACGAACGTCTTGATAAAATTGCAGCAAAAGTCAAGGACGAAGATTAAATTATTTCTGCTTGAGTAGTGCGATCGCCCACTTTCCCCCAGAACTAATCCCCCCAAACTGCCATAAATTCTTCCCACTCCTGATCAGTCTGTGGTGGTTTGTCTTTGGTCAGTCCCACTATTCGGGCTAACTGCCTAGCTTGGTCTGGGTTTTCGCCAAGCTCTATCAACTGGTGTTCTAGGTTGGGGTCGTAGCCTTGGGCTAGTAGCTGGGCATACTCAGTATCGGTCATGCCGAGGTCGTGGGTTTCAGTCATGGTGGGGGGTGCGATCGCTCTGTTACCAATTAAAGTACTTTTGCTGCCACTTTACCTAATGCTGTCTCAACACGACTGGTAAATTCTGATGGGCGATCGCAAGTTAGGAATTAAGCTCAACTTCATAGAGAAATGGTATGAGTTCTATAAAGCCCTGCTTGACGCAACATCTCTAATGCATTTCTAGCTCGTTCTTCCATTGATTGCATTGGCAAGTGAATAGACGTATTTACAAGTTCTTGAATTTCAAAGTTTCCAATATTTTTTAAAGCTTCTGTTCTTGGCTCCAATAACTGCCAAATTTGTGGCATTTCTTGCACTTTGCCATCTCTGAATTTAATTTTTCTTGGCGGAATAACCTCCTCAAAATTTCTACCTTCCCATTCTTTAGCTAGAAAAACAATACTACTAGAAACTGGAATTTCAGTTTGAGGTTTCACTGATGTACATCTATTTGCAAAAGTGAGAGGTATTCCAAATACTGAACAGCTATATTTTAAAGGTGTACCGACATATCCAACTGTGACTTTACCGCTAGCAATTCCAATGTGAGGGCAGAAACTAAGTGCGTCATGCTCACTCATCCATCTAGCTGCTTGAACTGCCTCTTTAAAAGGATCTTCAGAACCAAATTCTTTTGAGAAGACGATCATAATTTCATCTCCTATATATTTGTCAACAATCCCGTGTGTTCCTTGCAGTGCTTCAGCAGTAATCCATGCGAAAAAATTGTTAACAAATATTAATATTTCCGTTGAGCTTAGTTCTAGGGTTCTCGCTGAAAAGTATGAAATATCAGAATATAGAATAGTGGCTTCTATCTCTCTTCCTTTAATAGGAAACTTGGCACCCCAACCGTCATCTAATTGAGCGTCTATTGTAAGAGGGTTAGAAATTAAATAATCTTCTAAAGAATTGTAGCGATAGTAAACCATTTTATTTATACTTATCGGCACTAGTTTTTGTCGTATTTTTTTACATCAGTTAAAATTACATCACCACTAACAACCTTTACGTTAGATTCTTTAACATTCATTGATTGCTCTTTTTACAAATTACTTTTAATATTATTTTCATTAGTAAAATCTATTATTAACACCTTGAAAACGACTTTTTTATAAGAATTTAACTTGCTATATTTATGCACCAACCTAGAATTTTGTAGTAAACCGATTGTAGCCAAGTAAGACATCGTTTTATATTTTATTTGTCTAGTTTGACCAAATTTGCACAAAAGGATTTTCCATGTTTTTCGCACCAGTTACTGCCTAGACTATAAGCAGTATTAAAATCAAAACGACTATCGGAAGCTAAATCTTCTTCTTGCCAAAGTAAAAATTTTGTGCCATCTGGACATCCACATGAATAAATAGCTTTTTCATCTTTTATATTTTTAAAGTATCTATCAGATACCCACAATCTGTTATTTGTAGATAAGCTGGCTAACTTTGCGGCCATATTAATGGGCTTGCCAGCCCATACCTCATTTTGTCTATCTGTCCTACCTTGATAGCGTTTAAGACCAAACTTTCTTACTAAAACTGTTTTTTGATCAATGCCAAAATGCCCTCCTATTGTCTGGCTAGTTTTTTCTTTAATCATTGGAGTAAAATACTCTGCCACGAAAGTTTTAAATGAAATTGTTGCTGCCATAGCAGTGTAAGGCTGATCGTAGTCAAATAAAGCAAATACTCCATCGCCTTTTATATCAATATATGGAGAACCAAATTTTGAAAAAATTCTAATTGCTGTTTCTGTGAATAATCTGTAAGCTTTAGCAGTACTTTTATCATGTAAATTCGCACTTAACTTTGTTGAACCTTCCATATCAACAAAGCAGCATATAACGTTAGGAATCTTAAACCAATATATTGGATTTTCAATGGGAATTTGGCTAGTATCTGGAATCTTTGACCTTAATGTTATGGATACTGCTTGTTTGAAGTAATCAACCTCACTCGAAATAATATTTTCAATGGTAGGCAGTAATCTGCCTTCCGATTCTGAATCCTCTCTAAAAAAAAGATTGTCTAGCATATTTGAAATTCTCTATAATTTGTTGAATTAGTTAGTTTATTATTTGTATAATATGGCGTACTGTTATCAAATTGAGTGATAAATAATTAGGCTTAAAACTAAGCAGATTGGAATAGAAATTATTGCTCCAATCAATATGTATAATGCAAATGAAAATAATTTAAATTTAAGATAAGTAATTTCTGAGTTGACAATAATTTGATTGGATAAATCGAAATATTCTTTTTTTTGAACATTGCTGATTTGACCTTCAAAATATAGTCTGTTAATTGCATCAATCAGTTCAGATGTTTTGTATTTAAATAAGTGTCCAAAATAATAAAAATTATCATTATCACTTATTCTAAATTTATAATTTACCTGGGGTTTACTTTTCTTCCATACAATATACTCAAGATTGGTTTTGGGTAAAAAAGATAATGAGCAAACCAATGAGCAAAGACATAAAAAAGATGTAGTTGTTAGAAAACCTATATATATGGATTTAGGTATATTTGATGCTGCACTTAAGTAAGCTAATGTTGCTGCCATACCGGCTCCAGAAAAACCAAGAAGGACAGCATTTTTTGCTTCTGCGAACTTTAACCAATCATTTACTATCTGAAATATTTTCGTTAACTTCTCTGTTACTTCATCCACAGCAATTACCTCACGTCAATCATCAAACTCGCATCATTGCCGAAAACATCAACCAGACGAACTGCGTAGCTTGCAGCCGTAGGCATCGCACACTACTACATCTGATAAACCTTCAGCACCTCATCGCCATAGTGGTTAATTACCTTAACAGCAATCTTCCCAGGCTTACCGTCTTTGGTTTGCGGCGGGTCAAAGGGACGGCTGGTAGTGGAGTAGAGGTCTGACCACGCATCTTCATCAACCTCAGCTTTCAGAGTTTTCTTGAGTTTCTCATAGGGTTGATCTGCTCCGGTGAAGTAGGCATGACGGACAAAAAAGCTTTCGCCATTATAGTTGGTGTCAATGAACCAACAGGCAATGTCATTGGTTGAACTACTGCGGATTTCGCCAGTGGTGGGGTCATAAATATCTAGACCATGCAGAATGGCGGTGAGCTTACCTTTATCTTGTTTAATCTCAACATCTGGTTCCCCAAACACCATAAACAAGTTGCCTGCTCCGGTTTTTTTGAGCAGTTCATCACCCAGAAGCAAATCAGTGTTCATCCGCGTTATCAAAACTTGCAGCTTACCGTAGCGTTTTGATTCTTCCGAAACACCAGGGTCAAAGGTAAAACCGCAGACAACCAGCAGGTCATACCCTAGACCTTGCACAGCTTCTTTCGCAGCGTCCTTAATGTGGTCTGAACCAACAGTGCCATATTCGGGGCCAATAGAAACTGCAACCCGTTTCACTTTGCCGTCTTTATCAGTGTATTCTCCCTCTGCTTGTATCCAAATACCAGGATGAGGTTCAAGGGAGTCCAATTTGAGGCGTTCATCTTTTTTAGTGTTCTGAACACCCGCTCTCCTTAAGTTCTCAATAATTCTGATTTCAAATTGGTCAGAGGCGTGTTGAGTGCCTTCAGCTTCTGAGGCAGGTCGTTCATCGTCGGCAGCAAGGACACGGTGAGGCGAAAGACTTTCTACAGTAAAGGGGCCAGTTACCCGCAAACGTTTCTTATCTTCATAGGGTTGGTCATAGAGTGTTTCATAATCAGCGTTACGGGCAATAGATGCGTCAATTTCCTGCTGGCGCTGCTGTCTGAGCTTCGACCACTCTTGCAATAAGTCTTTTGCTTCCTGTGACCATTTATCTTGAGGTTCGCGGGGGATTTCCCACTCTTCCCAGGATTTTTTGAGGAGTTGGTTTAACTGCGTGCGAATGGTTTCTAGTTGTTGCTGCCACTTGTCGTGGATAGTGTCGATTTCTGGGTTGTTAGCGATCGCTCCTAATGTGATATGAGGAACGCGCTTGTAGACAAAGCCTTTTTTGATGTCCTCTTCTGTTTTAATATTGGCTCCTGGGAGTTGTCCGGTAATTTCTGCTTCTTTTTTAATGCCTTCTGGTGAGTCAGCTAATAAAAAGTAGGGGAATTGTGCTGACATTAAGCGAGTTTTTGCAAGGGCTAAAGCTACACGGCTGGTGTCAATTGTAATCCAGCGCCTACCCCATTGCTCGGCAACGTATGCCGTACTAGCACTACCCATAGTAGGATCTAAAACTAAGTCGCCTGGATCTGTAGTCATTAGAAGACAACGTTCAATCACTTTTGGTGAAGTCTGAACTACATAAACTCTATCTGCTGCATACGCAGTATCTCTCCAACTATTATCTAGTTGTATAAGTGGAAAATCTAAGTGAAATTGCTTAAAATAAGGATTGTTGCCTAAAATGAAAACTCTATTTGCCAAAATTAACCTTTGAATACCTTCTAGGGTTGTTCTCCAGCTTTTCTTACCGAAAGGTTTACATTTGAATCCTCTAAAATTAAAGTCAAAAGTACATGATTGCGTGAATCCTGACGAGGTTAAAACAGAACGTCTAAATATTTGAAAAATATTATTTTTTGATAATACTTTAAACTCATCTTCCTTTATTCTTCTGTAACCATCAGATGAGTCTTCATTTATGAGGCGATATTCTTTATCTTCAGAAATATCTTGTTCCGTAAAAATTGGTCTATACTTGATTTTCTCTTTATTTTTACCGTACCATAAAATATAATCATACACTGAAGCTAATCCACTCTGGCTTAATGCACTCATACTTTTATAGTTAATTTGAGCAATGAAATTCTCACTGCCAAAAATTTCATCTAATAAACACCTCACTAGATGCACATTGTCATCCCCAATCTGGACAAAAACACTACCAGTTTCAGTCAATAACTCCCTCGCTACAACCAACCGATCGCGGAGATAAGCCAGATAAGAATGTATCCCCAACTCCCAAGTATCCCGAAACGCCTTCACCTGCTCAGGCTGTCTGGTTACTTCCTCAGCTTTACCATCCTTAACATCCCGCTTTCTGGTTGATACCTGCCAATTTGACCCAAACTTAATGCCATAGGGGGGGTCTAGGTATATCATTTGCACCTTGCCTTTTAGCCCTTCCTTCTCAGCCAAGGAACCCATCACAAGCAGTGAGTCACCAAGAATCATGCGGTTAGTCCAACTCACCCCTTCCTTATGTTGATAAAAATCAATTAGCTTCTCAAAAGCTAATCCATTGAAGTCACCAAATAAACTCAACTGTTCAGGCTGTTCCTTTTTAGCCTGAGTGCGGAAATTTTCAATAATGGCTTGGGGATGAATCTTTTCTTGAATATAAATTGGTAGAGCAGGAACTTCTAAATCTTGGCTGTCTTGTTTATCTTTATCTTTCCAAACTAACTGAGGGTCTAAAGCTGTGTCACGAGGGTAGAGTAAAGGTTTTTGCTCTTTCTCTTGGTCAGATAAAAAACCACGCAGTTCTTCTGTAGGGATATTCGCTCTTTTATCTTTATGTTTAACAGTACCAATTGGAGTTTTTTTAGACATAGTTCACAACTCTAACCATTAATTAATTACAGACTTGAAAAATTATTAGCAATCACTAACTAGGCTGCTTGAAGGTTCTGGAGAAGTGATGGTTTAGCATAACCATGACTAATAAAATTCCGAATACTATCTTCTGCATCCCAAGGGTCAGTGATTTCGATAAAGTTCCACCTACCAAAACCACCATGTTGATTTATCGCTGGTATCCAAAGATTTTGGGTTGTAGCAACTTTCGCTGCTTTATCTTTTCTGGCTTCTCCTGATACCTCAACAATCAAATTTGATAAATCACCCTGCCCATCATTTATCCTTGCAATGAAGTCAGGCATATAGTTCTTTTGTTCACCATTTAAGGTATAGGGAATCAAGAAACCGAGTCCCTGATTTTTGACATAACAAACTACTTCATCCATGTCTTCTAACACCTGTGTCATCTTTTGTTCCCAACTGTTGGTGTCAGCAACCACATGGGAAATATGACATTTCATAGGGTTAGTGACATAAACAGGACGGGCTGTACTGAAGTCTACATAACTTGTTGAACCCATTGGGTCATAAGGCCGCAATATGGGTTTAAGAGATTTTTCACTTTCGCCAGCAACTATTGCCTGATAGATATAATCTGAGGCATCATGGGCATACTCATTTAGCAGTAGCATTTGAGGATATGTCCCAGATTTGTAGGTGACGCATTCTTTTATCCATCGCTTTGCTATCTGCAACACTTGGGGAAATAACCAAGCCTGGACTTCTGACTCAAACTCACTGCATCGAAAATATTTTTCTAAGGTAAATTTCGCTAGCAAGAAAACTACTTCTTGTTCACGTTGCGATCGCAGGTCATCAAGGGTATGAATATTAGACTGACCAATGATAGGGGCAACTGTTGTGCTACTGGGTAAGTCAGCCGTAGATAGGGAATAGTGACAGCCAGGTTTACTAAAATCTGGTGTCAGTTTTTTGCTGCTGACTTCGTAACGATAGCCTAACAACTTCGGGAAAGTAATTTCACAATCAATCCTTTCTGGAAGTGAGCGTACACGAGTAGGCAGTAACCCCGGTTTTGGTGTCTTGTTTGAACCAGCACAGGGAATAAAGGCAAAGGGAATACCATAGACTTCGGCATACTCCGGCTCAAACATCCCTTGGTCATTGCTGGTATAGCTGATGCGTCTTAAACCCCTTCCTACTACCTGTTCGCACAAAAGCTGAGTACCAAATGCCCTCACTCCCAAGATGTGGGTAACTGTATTGGCATCCCAACCTTCAGTCAGCATGGAAACAGAGACAACACAACGAATATGTTCACCCAACTTGCCAGCTTTACCTACTGTATTTAATACTTCTCGCAACAGGTCTTCATTACTGATTTTGTCTGGGTCTTGACCTGGATATCTATTTCGGTACTCAGTTTTAAACTCTTCTATCTCCCGTGCTGCCAGTTGCTTAAACTCAGCAGTCATGCTTTCCCCAGACTCTAACTGCTCACTGTCAATCAGAATTGTGTTAGGTCGAGATGCCCAGTTACCATCTTTGACATTGCTAAACACCGATAACTGACCAGGGGTTAAAACAGGTCTGCCATCGGGGTAAGTTCTACCAGTATCCCAACCGCAGATATAGTCATAAACCATCTTTGAGACGCTGGTATTGTTGCAGACTACGATAAAAACTGGTGGTGTGAGTCCCTTGGCTTGTGCCTCAGAATTTTGCTCCCAGGCTTTGTAATTCTTCTCGTAGTTGCTGTACAGCGTCCGCAGCGCACCTTCTAATTCCTTGGGTAGTTTTGGTTCTGGAGTTGAGGGGACATTTTCTTTAGAACCCCTCCCTTTCTTGGGCAGATGGTCACGAATTAGCGTCCAAATGTTGCGATAAGTAGGTAATTCTCCCTTCATGCTGTCATCAGATACAGGCACACGAGGGATTTTGACAATACCAGATTCAATAGCATCAATTAGCGAGAAATCGGATACAACCCAAGGAAATAAAGTCCCTTCCTTATAGCCTGAACCTTTTAAGAAAAATGGAGTAGCTGAGAGGTCATAAACTACCTTTATCCCTAATTTCTGTTGAATAGCTTCTAAGCCTGAAATCCAAACTCTCGCTTCCTCTTCATTTTTTTTCGCTTCCTTTAAATCATCTCCTTTATATTTTTCTTCATCACCACCAACACGACGACGGTAACAGTGGTGTGCTTCATCATTAATAACAATAATATTTTTCTTAGTCCCCAGTCCTCGACATACCCGATTAACCATCTGAGATGGGGTTTCAGTAAATGGGCTTTCCTTGCCTTGCCTCAGAATGCTTTTAGTTAATGCAGCAGCATTGGTATGCTCCTTGAGTTTGAAAGCATGATAGTTGGTAATTACTATTTTGGCTTTCTCTAATTCTGCAAATAAATCTGAGGGTACTAAGTCTAACTTTTTGTAATAGTTTTCTGGATCATTGGGCAACAACACACGCAAGCGATCGCGGATTGTAATCCCTGGCGCAACTACTAAAAACGTGTCACTAAATTCTCGACGCTGAGGATTAGCAATTTTATTGAGGGAATGCCAAGCAATCAGCATTGACATCACGACGGTTTTTCCGCTACCTGTCGCCATCTTCAACGCTTGACGAAATAGCAACGGGTTAGCGTCCTCTTTAAACTGGTTAAGCTTATTTTTAATCCAAGTATCTCCAGACTTCTCAGCAACCTCAGTAATATAAATAACTGTTTCTAAAGCCTCTATTTGACAAAAAAACAGTTTCCTTTCTCGATCTGGATTTGTCCAATGTTCTAATAATCGCCGTGTTATGGGAGTGATATTGACTGCACTACGATAACCACCACGCCGCCATAATGAAACGCGATCGCGGATATCGTTAATATCCTTGTTTTCCTCTATTCGGTCTTGCGTCCATAGTCCTAAGTCAAGCTCAAGCTGCTTATCCTGCTTTTTAGGTTTAGCAATGGGAATGAAATAATGACTTTTGCGCCTAGTATCAACAATGTCGCTAGTAATGCCATCGTCATCAAAACGGAAATGTTTTTGAGGTTCGGCAAATGCTGAATTGATAATGGGGTTTTCAATAACGACTTGCTTCACCGATATATTTCTCCTAAACTTTCAATATTGGTGCTGATAGTAATATTAAGCACAACTAATTTTGTAAATACTTAGCCAGCAAATCCTGACCCTGAGTGCCCATCTCATCAAGCTTCTGCTCAATAAGTTTCATCGCCATCGGCGACGGTTTAGAGCGTCCATTTTCCCAACGGTTGATTGTGCTATATGTCACACCCAACTGGGCTGCAAGCTGTTCTTGCGTTAGCCCAGAGGCAAGCCGCAGATCATGAATGATCTGCCCCACCTCTGGCTGTTTGATAGCCAAGGGTTTTTTGATAGTCATTTACTTTCAAACTTGATTCACTTGCTTAAGTAGCAAGTGCTATATGATTTGTTACATATTAATCATGATCAAGCAGAGTACCATCCGTATATACGCGGAATATTTTTTTAGTTATAAAAATTTTTACTTTAATAAGAGCAATTTCTTAAGTAATGCTGGAAGAGTTGCTAGAGGAGTACGCTAGTCTCAACTTCTCCCAGAACTGAAGGGCGATCGCGCTACAACTAGTCATTAACTAAGAATGTATTATCATCCTTTGAAAATAATACTTCATGTCCAAATTCAACTACAAAAACCTTTGTCAGTTCATACTTTTCATTTCTATCAGTAAATAAACAGTTAACTGTTTTAACTTCTTGAGTACCTGAATTGCAGTATTTAAATGTTGCTGTTATCGTTCGTACTTTCATATTTTTTTAGAGGAAAACTGAGGAATAGCGTAGGCATCGTTAATTACTTCTTATTTTTGCCAACATATCTTGTTCCATCATATAAGCATGGGCTTTCTTCTTTATATTGATATGGATATTTATATGTGGTGCAAATTTCGCCGCTTACATTTACATACATTGAACCAGAATATATTTCCTGTCCTGGACAAATAGAAATATGTTCTGCGGGAGTTATGCTTTGAAGATGATAATTATTTGCATAACCTATTTCATGATTATGTTCTGTTGGAATTTTTGATTTTTTCATATAAGGACAACCACAAATAGAGCATACATGATCGGGTTCGTCCAAAAAGACACTATCTCTTTCAAGATTACAAATAAAACAAATCATTTTCTTACTTTATTAGAGGATACTATTAATAGTGCAAACAGCGATGTCTACGACAAGGCTATCGCCAACGCTGCTAATTTAATTCTGCCCAGATTGATTTACTTCATCTTCATAAATAATAAATTTTCTTTTTCTCATTTCATCGAAACATTCTTCATGAAGCAAGCAGAGTGTATCATCTGGTAAAATTCTTAATAGATTTTTAATTAGCAACTCTAATATCATAATATTACTCAATTCCCCCATATAAAAGCTTGTAGCCAATCTCTAGACGTTCAATAAATTCAGGGGTGTTTTGATTATTCCAAAGTGGATTTTGCTTATCTTTAATCCAATTAATAGATGAGTGACATACATTATCATGGCAATCTAAACAAACCGGAAATACAGTTACACCAATATTATCATTCCCATATTTAGCATGATGCAATTGCTCTGAAGGGCAAACGAGGCAGACACAGCATAAACCTTTGACAGATTTATGAGCGATCGCACATTGTTTTTTGTATTTCTTAATATCTCCATAACGAGCATTCCAATTTAAAGATCCAGATATTTCATTAGTTCTCTTAGCCCCTCGTCGTTGAGAATGTGTCCTGTGAGTGATTCCCACTTTGCTTTCACGTTTACTGATGATGGCCTTCCCACTTCGCTTACCCATTTCTTTATCTCCTCATGCCAATCTCCACTAGTGGCTGTTGCTTCTTGTTTAGTTGCAGATGGGGGTGGTTGTGCTAATGGTTCATCACCAAAGTTTTTACTTTTTGGATAGTTGTATAAATCAACTTCTACAGGGTTTTTATCACTTAAGCCCTTCATTTTCAGCCATGCTTTACCGCTACTGGTAGCCTCACCATTTACCCCAGCCTTCGCTACACAATCGACTCTGGGTGAAGAATCGATAAGCTTCGAGAATCCCTGCAATCTGCTGGCAATACTGGTCTGGTTATCTGAATGAGCAGTGAGACAAACTGTATAGCCCCATTTTCTAATATTGGTTAACGATTGTTTAAGGGAATCAGCCCACAAATCAGGATCTACACCATGAACCTCATAAGTGTTAGCTTCCATCAAAAACACAGCTACCTTGCCCTCTAAGCCACTTTTGTCTTTGATGTAGTCTAGATAATCATCCTCGTCAATCCCTAGTTTTCTGCATTGTTGTTGACGGTCTGCGATCGCAGTCGGGAATTGCTCAAAAAATTCGTTTATCTCATCAACATCGGCCAGCACTTGAACCCCTGACCAAATATCAGGGTTAGTTTCGGGATTTATGATTACGATGTGCCAGCCGTCATCCTTGAGCAGCCGGATCATTAGCCGTTCAAGTGTAGATTTACCAGAACCTTGTTCACCACTTAAAACTCTAAATGGCAACTTCAACAGTTTATAAATCCACTGATATGTAGAATCTAATTCAAGTTTGGTTGATTTAGTATCTTTTGAAGTTTTATTATTCTTACTAGTATCACCATTTAATATATTAATTTTTTCTTGATCGGCCTTAGATGCGGCTAATTCATCCTCAGCAATCTGTTTATTGATTCGACTATCGTTTAAATCAAATTGTTTGAGTGTAGAAGTATGAGTGCGGTCTTGAACTTCTGATTGTCTTCTTAACTTATCTTGAACAGCATCAACTGAAATTTGACCAGCATTAACACGCTGACCATCCCATTTTTGATTGATAGCAGTAGCTTTAAAATCCCTCTCGTTTCTAGCTGATATAGTAGCCAATTTATAGTAAGTTTTTAAATCTTCTAACTGTTTAAATTTTTTATCATAATCAATCTGGCATTTATTAGACCATGCTAAGTATGCGCTGCCAGCTAGGAATGGAGCGAGTAACAGCCAAATTCCACCTGAATTATCGCCTCTATACTCTTGAACAATAAATGACTCTTCAGATAGTGGAATAGCTGCTCTATACTGCTCACTCTCCCACACTTCCTTTAGCAACCTGCGACGATACCGACAGTATTTTAAATCTAGCCGTCCCTGTGATTCTTTGGCATTAGGTTGATTAATATTTGCAGTTTTAGGGCAAAACTGTACTGTTACTTGGTTAAAGCTAAATTCATTTATCTGCCCCAAATAAAATGCTGATGTCAATGAACTAATCACCCCCAATACTGTAAGAATAGGTAAAGCTTTCTTCACAACTTCACCTCTTGTTTACCCCAATACCAATAAATACTAATGCTACTAATCCAGCACCAACAACAGCCCCCTTCATCCATTCTTCTTGTTGCTTTGTAGGTAAGCTATTAAATTCCTCCACAGCGTTATTGAAGGTATAGTAAGTGGTTTTAGAATCGTTAATCATACCAATTAACTTGCCAGTAGATGACCAAACTACAAAAATACTTGCTAATACTCCAAATAGAAATTTAAATAACTTACCCATACCATCGACTTCCCATTGTCCGTTTTTATTATTTAAATTAAAACTATCTAAGCAATCACGATTTACTATTTGATTTACCACTAATGCAAGTGCGATCGCTAGATTAATTCCACCTGAGCCAAGATTCAAAACCAGCCATTTACAAAGCGAATAACTACTAATGCCCCAGAAAAATGTTTCTAATCCTCTAAGAATAGATTCATTCTTAGCAATTTTCTTGTCGGCTCTTTCCTTGTAATTATTGATTTCTTCTATCTGATCAGGTGTGAAACTGTCGTCTGTTTCTACTGGATAGTTACTTTGAGGTGCTGGTTCACTATCATCAAAGTCTGTGTATGGAATTTGAGTCATAATAATTACCAAATATTTTGCCCCCCTTGCCGCGTAGGGGGCTTTTTGTCAATTAGCTGAAGAAATCACGGATACTTTGCCACATCCTACTAAGTGGATTAGTAATGTATTGCTTTCGAGGAATCAGAGTTAAATCACTCTCGCTTCCATTCTGTAAAATGTGCTGAATTTTCTTATTTTCATAGTCTTCATCCGCTTTTAACTGGGCGATATAAGGTTTATTAGATATATTCTCCATTTGCACCTTATAGTCAATTTCTTTCATTTGACTATCAACCCAGGCTTGTAATTTGATTGTGTCCATTTGGTCGAGATGTCTGTCCTCTTCAGCCTCTAAAGAGATAAACAGGCGCTCTTTGTATTCCTCTAGCAAGTTATTAAACTTGGTATTTTCTAGCGTTAAGTCTGAGGCCGCTTTATCAATTGCTAATGCTCCTTTGCCACCTTCTTTGTAAAGCTCAGAGAGAGTTTGATTATACTGAGTATTACCCTGAATGTAATTTTTAAGGTGGTCTTTAATAGTAGGTAAGGACATCTGCAAGCGTTCACCTAGTTTACCCATATCAGCAATTTGGGTAAGAGACTTTTCATCACCTAGAGCAGCCTTAACAATTAGTTGATTAGAAATATCAAATTTATTTCTAGTGGCACGGCTAACATCTTTACCATAACCTGTTACATGGTCTTTAATATATTTGGCTTTAACCATTAGCATTTCTCCATTGGAATAGATAAGGGACAATAATCAATCAATTTCTTCTCTTGTAGCCGTTCCTCAATTATTGAAGGTAAATGATAGTGTTGATAAGCTTGAGAAATTCCCGAAAGGGCAAATAATAAGGATGTTAGCGCGATTATTCCAAAGAATAACCGTGCTAAAGCATCATTTTTATGTGTTGGCGAAGCCGCGAAACCGAGCCAGGACAGCAATTTCTGAGTTTTTGAGGTTCTTTCTAATTACCTCAGTATCGGTTTGAATTGCTTTTACATTATCGGCAAAGTTAGAAACCTTTTGATTTAACTGATTGGTACGTTTAGTTAAATATTCTCTAACTTCAGTAGTGCTATTTTCTAAGTCATTTTCAATACTGTCAAATTTATGAGCAATGTAACCTTTAATGGCATTGGTAACACTGCTTATAAATGATGAATAATCACCAAAAACATTATCAATACTGTCAGCTACAGCTATTGTTTCCTCTTCGGTTAGAGTAAAACCTAATGCTAATGATTGACTGCTAACTAATGCTTGCTTATCAGCATTAGACACAACTATTTGATTACTTTCTGGGGGTGCGTAGGCGTAGCCCGCCGTAGGCATCGCTTCAGATTTGCCACTAGGTATCTCTTCAGAATCTTGACCAACAGTTGATAATTCACCTTTAGAAAAGTGATTAATAGTCTGATTAAATTGCTCATCAGTTAAACTATTAGCATCAAATCCTTGAGATACAAAGTACTCTTCAATCTGGGATGGAGTTGGAGCGTAAGATCCGCCAGTAGCTTTGTTTCTGTAGAAACGATTGTAAACTTTTCTAGTTCCTGCTGCTAAAGTCATTATCTTTCCTTCCTTTCACTGATAAATTTCCAAACAATGGCGCGGTAAATAACCGCAAATATGACTTCACTAGAGTAGAGTGTGAGTTTGTTATATTTAGAGCCAGCTTGTTTGAACCATCTATAAATAGTTGAAATATCTGGCCTGATATTTTGAGCAATTAGCAACCTGATAAATTCTTCACCCGTTATCAAATTAGGAATTAAATTTTTAGCATTATCAACTGCTGCTAACAAAACTCTAAACTCTAGCGGTGTTAATGACAGTTTCGGGTAGCTTTTTCTTAACGTTGCATACTCATGTAAGTTATTTGCATTAAGCTCTAAACCGGATTTTACAAGGAATTTTTTCAGCGTTCGCCAGGTAGTATCGCCAATCCTGTCATCTATAAAAGCTTCGTAAACTTGTCTTAACTCCCTGTCTACTGGTCTTTGTAAAGTGCATACCATTTTCTCACCTCTTGCATCAAATATTTGCAAAATTTTGCAGTAAAACTACTAATTTTTGACACCAAAATAATTAATGTTTCACGCATAAAGCTAAGTTTTTGCAGTAAATTTTCTAGTTATCAAGCTTAATGAATGCTCCCAATAACTAAAGTTTTCCTAATACCTGCAACAATTACAAGCATTAGGTTTTGGTGCAAAAAACCTATAACTCAATTAAAAACCCCTCCATCTAGAGGGGCAATGATTAAAATCTATAAGCTTGAAATTAAAAAGCTATTGGTGGGGGCGGCTCAATCCCTGCCTCTTTAAGTACTTGTAGCAGCTGTACAACTCTCACTGCTAATTCTCTGGGTGTGGATTTATTGGTATTCCACTGAGAAACAACTCTGGGACACGTCCCAAGTGCGATCGCTGCTTGTGCCTGACTGGGGTAACTTGCGATCGCATTCAGAACGTACTCGCGTTTTTGTTCTTCTGCACTCATAATAGTTTTGCTCCTGTAGCCGAATCCTACGGTGGGCGATAAGTCCCCGACGTGCCAGCGCCGGGGATATATTTATTCTGAGAATATAACAAATTTAAGAAAACGTGCCACAATTCTAATAAAACATCCAACATTTATAATAAAGATGGATGAACAAGAAAGCTCAATGGCCCATAAATATCTGTTGTCTTACTACTACGTCTCCCCGCAAGACGCGGAGAGGATAGACACTTTCAGGGAAGTTTCGGGTGATACTGAAAAAACTCTAGTCACCCAATTTACAAGGGGGTGGATAGCGCGAAACAGAGACTACTATTTAAAGCTGGCTAGATTTGATGCCGACAAACGGGAAATCTCCTTTAGAGAATGGGCGGAAATTATTGTTTTGCAGGGGGTTGAAGCTTTACCCCCATATCGGCATGAGCTTAAGGACATCCCAGAGAACCCATTAAAAGATGTTGTTTTGCCTCCTAGTTCTGAGCTAATTAGGCGTGGCATCAACTACATAACGCTAGGAACGCAAAACCTAGCACTACTTAAAGTTGCAATTCACTATGACAGAGACAATGCTGTTGGCTTTGTCTCCAGAATCGTGAAAGAGCATTTTGATCGAAACTGGGACAAGCTTTATTTGCCCCAGGTAGAAGCTGAGAATTTTGAAAACTGGATTTAGGAGTAACAAAACAATGGTGCAAGCAGTATCTACAGAATTAACACCCTTAAAAGTTCAACAAGCTGTTAATGCGATTTTTGAGGTATTGGGCGAACCCACTGATGAATGGCAACGTCAGGCATTAGAGCAATACAAAAAGGGTGATGCGATCGCAGTTAAAAAAATTAACGCCAGTCATCTCAGGGATTTTTACTGTAAATGCCTGGGTTTTCTGGTCAGTGCAACAAGCACCAACCCTGCTCTACGCAAGCTTTTATCCGCCGCGACCAACGCTGCTGCTGACCACGCGCAGGTGAAGACCTTAGATAAAATCAGTGATGGAAATGCGATCGCTTTTGAGTCCAGTGATCCAGTAGGCAATGCAATCCAAAACATTTTAAGATTCCTCACGCCCCAAACTGAATATCACCAACTGGCGCTAGCTTCGAGAACTAATTACGAGGCTCTAAAAGAACTTGAGAAGGAAAATCCAGAGGATAATTTAATCAAAGTTTTGTTATATCTAACCAAGGCGAAACCAGACTCCCCCGCACTGTTCACGATCATCGCGGAGGCTGGGACAACGGCGGCGCTGTATGTTAGAAACTTGGAACATCAAAAAATCACGGATGCGATTAACACAGCACTTAATTAAGAGGAACAGATGTATAGCACTGAAGTTTTAGACGAGATGACCAAGCTAGTTTTTATGGTTAAAGACCAGCTTGATTGCTCATTTGATGAGGCTTGTGCAACAACCAGAATTATCCTTCAGAAGGTGAAAAAGAAGGAGATTTTGGTAGATAGTTCATTGAAATCTTTATTACCTACTTTCTTAGAACAGGTAAGAAGTAGTAATTTTTTCTAGAGGAAAAGGGCGATCGCGGTTTGGTTGTGCGATCGCCTTTGCTTTTGAGTCTAGAAAAAGTGATCCTTCCAGAACAGCACCAGAACCACAGGCTGAATCAGGAAGTGGGAAAAGCCATGAGTTTCTTAGAGGAAAAGGCGATCTAGTTGGACTGCGATCGCCTTCAGACTTTAAGTTATTTTGAGCAAGCCTCCTTTTTGAGTTGTACATCAACTGAGGGCAATAGCTTAAGGTTCAGTGATCCGCAGCTAGAAGAGGCAAGAACCCAAAGAGATGCTAGGGCAACTAACCCACCAACAATGATGAAGGCAGTTGATCGATGGTGAGAGTTTTGAGGTTTAAGCATTATCATTTTCCTATGAACGTTTATAGACTGCTGGTTTGGCGGCAACCAAACCGGCTTTAACTGACCACCAGTGTGATACTAAAGCTATAACCCTCATTAGGATTAGAGAAAATCACTACTTTTGTTAAATTGAACGTCTTGAAGGCATATTCCGCTTTCCAATAATCGACCATTTAAGCCATTGTCATTAAACTCATCCTGTGCCTGTGCTACACCGCGTAATATTTTTTGAGCCAAAGTATAGTTATTATCATTAACAAAACTTGCCAACTGTTCAGCAAAAGACGAAAGGCGATCGCAGTCATTACAACCAGATCGCCTCATAAATACTTATTTACTTAAATACTGCATTACTGCATCAATTACTGCATTACTCTTCTACGTCCTTGAGCGCTTCATCCAGTAAAAGCCGCACAATCTCAACCTTTTTCCTACTTGTCTTGGCTGCCAGCACAGATAACTTACGGTGCGTTGATTGAGGCAAATCAACAGTTAGTCTAACTGTTGGCTCTTTGGAAGGTTGTTGAAGTTCAGACATGAGATTAAATTTAGCTGGTTGCGGGGCGGATATAGGTGATACAGGTAATATAGGTTGCTGCTCTAGTATTGGCTGAGTCTCGCTTTGAGTATCTGAGTCTACAGTCTCCTGGTTTGGTAAACTCTCCCGTAGCGCTGATTCACCATAAACAAACTCATGAGCTAGGGCATCATTGAGGGGCTTTCGTTTTTTGCCAGTCATTTCAACATCCCCAGGATTTCTTTAAATAACCGCTCATACTCCCGTGCTGACTCTGCCGCTTGACGGCCAGGTAAATCCCAGATTGTTGCAGCTTGACCAAAAGTATCTGCGATCGCTTGTTTCTGGTGAATCACAGTTTTTAGTACAGTTGCTTCTTTGGTTTTTGATAGAAGTGCGATCGCTTCACCCAGTAACTTTGTCCCTTTCACAGCACGGCTGATGAATATAGCGGCTTGAGGCGCACCACCTCGCACAGACTGAGCTTGTTTAATTAATCGCACAGCGTCACTTGCTGACTGTAAATCTAACCCTGTGGGCTGACAGGGAACTACAGCTAGATCGGCTCTAAATAATATTGCTCTGCTGGCTTCAGACAAACCGGCTGGGCCATCTATTATTAAATGATCGCATTGAGTTGCTAACTCTGGAATTTGCTCTAAGAGTTCATCGGGTGATTGCAAGACAGTTGTGGGAATATTACTATCCTCCATCGACTTAAGCCAAATCGAGCTGCTACGTTGAGCATCAGCATCTAGTAAGTGGATTTTGTGATCTTTGCGGGATAACCAACACGCTAGATGAACGGCAGACGTAGATTTTGAGCAGCCCCCTTTTTGATTGACAAGGGCAATTACTGACATACTGCATTACTGCATTAATTACTGCATTCAGTATAGACTGTATTACACAGGATATTGCTCATTAACAATGATTACGTTCATAACCTGCCATCACAGAAAGACCAATTCCAGAACTCCCTGCACAACAGCAAAATCTCAAAGTACAAAGGTAAAATAGTTACTGTGATTAACGATTTTCAAGCCAAACCAGAAACCTTAGCAAATTTGGTAAAACAGTTGAAAACCCAATATGGTATGGGTAGAGGCACAGTACTAAGTTACAAAGCCAAAATTAGAATGGTTAATGAGTGCGGTTTACCGTATCTTAGACGGTGAGATAACTCACATAAGGAATGTAATAGTAGAAGTAGGAACCTTTGAGCAAACACGTATTACTAGTACGTATGCTCAAAGGCTCTTCCAAATTCTGACTGCAATCAGAATGAGGGTGTTGTATCAAATAAGTTTTTGCTCTTTCGCCGCAGTCTTTTAAGATTGCGCTAATTCCATAATGGCACAATCTCGTAGGTCTAGGTTTTCCATATCAGCTGATCTTGCAATTCCCCAAGCGGCTGTTGTTGCAATGCTTAGTTTCTTGTTTGGTGCAGGTTCTGTTTATGGCGTTATTCGCACTGAACAACGCCAGCATCAGTCAATTAATCAAAATCAGTCGATTGAACAGCAGTGTCAAGTTTTACCGCCAACCCAACAAATTCCTACACTACGTAGAGATACGAAGGACTAGTTAAGCGTCACAGTCTGGTGAAACTTCACAATACAACCCGTGATTTCACCAGACTGTATGCCCTACTGTATGCCTGACAATAGAGGGAAAAACTAGCGTACAATCCGCTTTTTATGGCAGACACTCAACCCGATATCATCCAAGCTGACGGTGAAGATTCTCAAAAAGAAGAGAATTTTTCTAAAATTTCCATATTAGAATTACAAAAAAAATATGAGATTGGGCGCGATCCACTGTACGCCCGGATGCGCTACCTACAAATCAAGACTTGGAAAGTGTCGGGTAAAGCCTACTTGTACGCTGACCAGATAGCCCAGATGGACGCACTACACGACCACATCAAAACTACTGGAAGGATGGAAGGCTACCCAGTGCCGGAGCCATCCGGGCCAGTTGAAGAAGAACAGCAACCAACATCTAGTACTCTGGCAGTGGCAGAAACTCAGCAGCTATCTACTACATCTAACTACGCACCTAAGCAGAAGCGATCGCAATCTTCAGGGCAAGTTGATGACATTGCGGCTATCGTACAATCTGCACAAGGTAAAGCAGCCGGTACGCTAATTGCAGAGAATGTACTTGCCCGTCACTTCATTGAAAATCCAAATCTATTGCCAGATGAGTTAAAAGCAAAAATTAAGGAATCAGGAGAGATGCCAAGCATTGACCCTTTCGCTTACGCAGACTCATTGATCAGCGCCGCAATGGGTTCTATCAGCGCGGCTTGAAGTTTTTGGGAATGCTGGCAACTGGAGCGATTGTTGCTGTTAATGGGCTAAATCCCTTATCACTTATAGCTTTGGCAATAGGTGGGGTATTAGCGATCGCTCCCAAACTCAAACTTTCCTCTAAGAACGAGACTCAAGACCCAGCACCATTAATAGAAGAGATACCCACGCCTGAAGAGAAGCGCCTTGCGGGGGTTCCCCCCGTTGTGGCGACTTCGGGGGAATTCAAAATTTACCGACAAGCTGAACTCAACCGCACCACAGCATCACTTAAAGCTAATGGTGCTATTCTCATTGCTGGTGAAGATGGGAGTGGTAAATCTGTACTAGCTGGTGCAGTTGTGGAAAATTTGCAAGATGAAGGTTACATAGTGGCCTTCATTGAACCTGCAACACCCAAGCAGATGCTCTTGGAAATTGCCCACCAGTTTGATATTCCCACTGAGGATTTAGAGGGAAAATCACTAACTGCTGACAAACTCAAAAGGGCGATCGCCACTTTCTTAGAGGAAAATACAGCCTTCCTCGTCCTCGATGACGCTCACTGTTGCGATGCCAAATTTAGGATGTGGCTTAAGCAGTTGCGGCGAAGTGACGCGCCTATGCTCCTTTTGGCAACAGACCCCCCGCGAACTGACATCTTTATCAACATTCCCAGAATCGAACTCAAACCCCTGCCAGAGTACGCAATTCGAGAGATTATGGTTATTGCTGCGGCGGAAAGAGCGATCGCACTTAAACCTTCAGAATTATCTAAATTGCAAGAACGCGCCGGGGGCAATCCCATGCTGGCGGCTCGTGCAGTGGATGAGGAATATTTAGGTTTAGACGTTGAGGGCGCTGACCACCGCCGCTATTTTGACATTACCCCTTTAATACTCCTGGCGGGAATCGCCTTTGTGATAATGCGCTTTATTGGGCTTGGGACTGGCGATCAAGCCTTGTACATTTTTGGAGGTATCGCGGCGGCTGTCTTCCTCGGTCTTTCTCGCCTTCTGTATAATCTGCCACCCGAAGACAGGAGGATACGGTAATGCTTGGAATCAGCCATTTACTAATCAGTGGCACTGCTACCAGCTTGTTGCTTGGAACCGCCAGCCCGACGATGATTGCTGTGGGTGCGATCGCTGGTCTTCTCCCAGATATCGACATCAGCACCAGTCCCGCCGGCCGTGTCCTCCCGTGGATAAGTAGATTTTTTGAGAGCAGAATGCCACACCGCAGCTGCACTCATAGCTTGGTTGCCAGCGCAGCGATCGCAATTGCCGGTTACACCGCAGCGCTATTTAATCCCAATCTCCTGAATCTCGCTCATGCCCTAAGTGTGGGCTACTTTTTTGGATGGTTTGCAGACATTTTTACTCGTGGCGGTGTGGAAATGTTCTGGCCTTCCCCGGTGCGTTGTGTCTGTCCAGGAAATCGTAATTTGCGGCTGAGAACTGGCAGTAATGCTGAGTACTTCATCCTTATATTGCTGATTGCGATCGCACTCGGCACTTTCAGCATCAACAACTCAGGCGGAATTTTAACCCAGTTCAATCGCCTGATTGCCTCTCCATCAGGTGTACAGCACATTTTCAATGAATCTGGCAGTACCCACCTAATCAAAGCCAATATCAAAGGGGTACGGACGGGCGATCGCTCTAAGATAAACGGGCAATATCTAATTATCCAGGTGCAGGGAACTGGCTTTTTAGTCCAGTCCGACGACGGGCGGATTTACAAGGCATCGACCGAACCCGATGCACAGATTTTCTTAGAGGAAATCACAGCCGATGTGGGCCGCCCGGCTATTACTAATATTGAGGCTTTGACTCTGGAGGATGAACCGATCGAGAGTGCGATCGCACAGTTTAACCGCGCTGGTGCGATGGTATTCATCTCTGGTCAGTTATCAGTGGATGGGTTGGAAACCGCAGGTTTACCGCGTGACCCGTACCAATTCCCTGTTATTAAGGCCACTGACACCAGCATCACCCTAGAAGCCGCACCCCTTGCAATTGTCCAAAGCAAGCTGGGTGAGGAATTCGCCACAGGTCAACTTCAAGTGAGGGTGATTAATAGCAGTAGTCAATAGTCCCTATTCCCTGCTCCCTACTCCCTACTCCCCTTTCTCCCCTATACCTTATGCCCAATGCCCAATGCCCAATGTCTAACTTCAAAATCTAAAATCTAAAATCTAAAATCCCCGTTCCCTACTCCTAATTTAATAACCCGATGCCTCCTAAACCACTGCCAACAGCTACCTTAAAGCCTAACCAATCCAAGAAAAGTACTACAGAATCAGCAACAGACGGTATTCTGTTAGGTGACAAAGTTTACTGGAACCCTGCGAACTTACCTAATGGCCACATTGCCATTATTGGCGCTTCTGGCAGTGGAAAAACTCAGACATTAAAAGCGATCGCCTACGAACTAACTCGCTTCTATCCGAGTGTACGCTGCATACTGATTGATTTTCATGGCGACCAACAGCTTCCCGGTGAGGTTTGCTACCCGCTTAATATGGAATCGCCTTATGGTATCAATCCCTTAGTAGTTGACCTTGACACCAAAGGCGGGGGGCCATCACTGCAAGCGATCGCAGTTGCAGCCATCCTCAAAAAAGCGCTCACAATGGGCGTGAACCAGGAAGGCTTAATAATTGATATTCTGACCACTTGCTACAAACACTGTGGAATCATTCAAGATAACCCACAAAGCTGGAAGCTGGAACCTCCAACATTTGCCGATGTGCGGGAAGAGATAAATAGCAGAATTAAGAGTGGTTGTAAGGAATCTTCTAGACTTGCGCTCAAGCTGGCGGCGATGTTTGAATATGGGATATTTACTCGCCCTCAGCCATCCCTTAATCATCAGATTATCAGGTTTGATTTATCGGCATTGGGTAAAGTGCCGGGGTTAGGTGCGATCGCAGCAGAAGTACTTATCAAGCAAGTAATGGATGCTCACCGCATCATGGGAGAAATTGAGGGGAAAATTCCTAGAAGTTACTTGTTTATTGATGAATGTAAGGAAGTAAAAGATTCAAAACAACTAAATTTAGTCTTTGCGGATGGTCGCAAATATGGGTTAGGTTCTGGAGTAGGCTCTCAAAAAAGAAAAGATATGAGCGATGACGTAATCATGAATAGCTCAACAAAAATTGTTTTGGCAGTAGATCAAACTGAAGTTAAGAAGATTGCTAAAGATTTTAGATTTGCTGAAGGCTTGGTTAGCCAGTTACAACCACTAGAGGCACTTGTAAGGATGGGAAGCAACGCAGAAAAATGTAAAATAAAGCCTTTTTATGAAAGAATTTAATATCAATAACTTAACCACTTATTTTTGCGTTGGGCTAGCTGGACTAATTTTTACAGCTAAATATTATCCCCAGAACAAAATAGCCGTTGCACAATCTAACAATAAGGCTGTTATTGAAACTCCTAAACCTGATATAGCAGAGGATAGCGTTGGCGCAGCCTCTCGTAGAGAAGCGTTAGCGAGTCCACGAGCGTCAGAAGTAGACGATTCTGCTATTTCAATCCTCCAACAAAACCGTCCTCTAAGAATGAGCATATCCGTTGATAATCCGTCATTTCTAAAGGTTCGAGTTGGTCAAGAAATTAAAAAAGGGGATGTAATTTCTGATAACTCTACAGAACGCGATCGCTTAGATAAACAGAAAAAATCTGTCAAATTGCAAATTGATAATTTAAAATCTAAAACTATTCCCGAACCCTTCAAACCTACCCAAGCGCTAGGATTAAAGCCATTACCCCCGGCTATTTTCTCAGAAGAAAGTGCTGCGATCGCACAATCTAAAATGAAGTTATCCCAGGCTGAGGCACTTCTAGAGGCGCGTACACAGCTATTACAAAGTGATAATCCAGAACGTAGGGCTGAATCTGAAAATGCTGAAGCCGGATTCCAAATTGCATCTCAAAAAGTGGCAGAACAAGAGCAGATGATTCAGTCCATGCGGGATATGAAATTATCGACTGAAATTCTGCAACATGAAGAGGCCAAATTAAAGCAGTTGCAATCGGAAATGGATCAGGCTAACTCCGCGCTTGACCAGAGCAAAGCCAAACTCAACGCTTCTGCAATTAATCAGCAACAGGAATTACAACAGTTACAGATAAATGTAAGATTGGCACAGTCTGATTTAGAGGTTGCAGAGTCCAAATTAATCGCTGCTCAAAATCGTCGCCAGCTTACAGAATATGATGCAAATCTGAATGAGGCACGTAGACAACAGCAGGAAAATCAAACTCAGCAAGAATATTCGCGGCAGCAGCAACAATATGCCCAATCTGTCAGGGATAGGGATTATCAACTAGCACAGTTGGCAATTTCACTCACTAATATTGAAGATAAACTAGCACTTATCCCGATGTTGCGATCGCCTAGAAACGGATACATTAGGCGCATCAAACCGTGGACTGGCAAGGATGGGAAATACACCACAACTATTACTATTAGCGCTGGTACTAATTCCTCTAAGAATGGGGGAAGTACAAGCACAGTCACCATCCCCAGTTCAAATCCCAGTAGCACCAGCCAAAACCCCCGCTAAAACTCCGCCGCCCCCGACCACTGGAGATGATACTGAGACACCGGACGAGACACAGGAAGAGGAGACGCGATCGCAAGAGGATTTATCGCCAGAAGAGGCACAGCAGGCGGATCAGGATGCTGATTGTGATTTGAACGATATTTTTGCCAAACGGTCACGAAATGCTTCAAAACTCATTAGGACAAGATATAGGTTCTTGGCAACTTTTGGTGATCTCGGTTGGGGGAAGGCAGAAGGCAGA